>CANGQQ010000001.1 GCA_947456025.1 Chitinophagaceae bacterium
ATTCTATGAAGCCTTTGTTCAAAACAATCCTACACAAGGTATTCTTCAAACGCTTGCTCGATCTCTAAAAGCAGGCGCCATGAAGCATCTGGGAAAGAATGCTGAAGCGGCCTATGTATTCAGTACGTTGTTTGCGAATGAAGTCGTTCAGCGAAGAAGCAATTACATGAGTTTTTACTTTTCCAACAACACGGAAAACGGCATACTAAAACCCGAAGATGTTACAAGTTTTTGCAAAAGCAATCGTGAAAAAGCGAATGTACTCGGCCTCTTTGCATTGCACGGTTCCGAATTCCGACTCAACGAACTGAAACAAATTGCACAATTGGACCCCGGCTCTTCCCTACTTGAATTGCTGATGATTCGGGAAGTCAATAAGCATGAAGAAAAATACCTGCACCCATTTTTACTGAAAGAGCAAGGAGAAAAATCCTGGTACAGTCGCTACTGGTACACAACGGATCAGGGGCGTCCCAATTACGACAGCATCCTGCAGTTGGAAAAGCAAGAGACTATGCAGCTGGCACATTTTTGTCATCAAGTGAGCCAGAACCCCGAAGTAAAAAACAGGAGTTTATTCGAGGTAGCGGCGGCTTATTGCTCCTATATGTGTAACGAGTTGAGCGAAGCATCCATCTATCTGGAGAAGGCCCGCAACTATCCAATGAATCCCCAATTGAAAGATCAATGGGCCTTAACCCGCTTACTTGTGAATATCAACAAACAAGAAAGTCTGGATTCAAACTTTGAAGCCCAATTGCTACCGGAGATTCAATGGCTGGCGGCGAAAGCAACAAAGGATCCTGAATGGAAAAAATTTTACAGAAATTTATTTACGGATATTCTGGCCGTACGATACAAAAAACAAAAGAACCCTGTACTTCAACTCTTATGCATTGGCGCAGGAGAACGGATCTTTTACAAAAGAACCGCATGGGAAGGTGCCTTCACCAATAAGGCTTTAAACTTTTTAAGAACAGAATTGAATGCTGCACAGGTTGAACAACTAATTCATTTGATTGAAGGCAACAGGCAATCAAACTGGCAAAAGTTTTTACTTGCAAACAATACGTTCACAAAGGATGACGTTTACGACATTGCAGGAACTTCTTTGATGCGTGAGCATCGGTATGAACAAGCAATTGGTCGGCTCCAACGTGTTTCGCCTGCCTACTACAGAAACGAAACGTTTGCCTTCTATTTAAAAGCAAATCCATTTGCTGATCTCCGGTACGACACGCACAAACCAACCAAACAAGATACTCGCACCTATAACAAAACGGAATTCGCCAGAACGATGCACATGCTCCAACAAAAATCCGAAACCGGAACAAATGAGGAAAAAGCTCGAGCCACTTACCAAATGGCAAACGGACTATATCAAATCAGTTATTGGGGAAATAGCTGGATGCAACTTGCATACGAGTGGTCATCAGGCGATGGTTACAATACAACCTACAATCCGGGAAACTGGAAGTACGAATATTACGGCGTGTTTAAAGCCGAAGAACTGTACCTGAAAGCAGCAGCCCTGTCAAACAATCAGAATTTCAGGGCGAAATGCATCTGGATGGCAGCCAAATGTGCACAAAAACAAAACATTGTTCCAACGTATGCGTTGTTTTCTGATTACGACGAATTTGAGGATGCATGGGAATCTTATACCCAAACCATCCGATCCAATAAATACTTTGACCGGTTTAAATCGCAATACCAATCAACACCTTTTTATAAGGAAATGATCAACAGCTGTGTCTATTTGCAGGATTATCTTAAAAGCTCAAAATGAGTTCATACTGATCGCCTGAAGATTGCTGTAAAATAGATAAGAACGGATTCTTTTATCGTATCACAGAACATTTACGATGTTTATGGGATGCATGTGCCGCTTCATAAGGCGTCATGATTTTTGAGCAGGAACTTAGAAACAGAAGACAACCAATCAAATACAGAATTACTGTTTTCATTTTTGGAATGGATTAAGATGTTGAATATAGCGTCATAAGCTTAAAAAATGTTCCGGCGAGTACGTAGAAACCTATACTTCAAAGGTTCACCCTTATAGATCTTATAGAATTACTCTTAGAGTTTAAGTGCTGATGCATCAAAAAAAAGGCATCCCGAATGAACGAGATGCCTTTACGTATCTGTTTGATTTTGATTAACTACATCCCATGCTGTTGCCGCAGTTCAAACATTTGTAGCAGGTGCCGCTGCGAAGTGTAATATGTCCGCACACATTACAAGCCGGAGCATCACTTTGCATACCTCTTGCAGCTGCATTAACCGCATCCAGACTCGTATCAACTTTAACCCCGGTACTTTGACGTTGCACTTTCTGAACCTGAGGGGCAGCAGAAGGAACAACTCCTACAACACGAACATCACTTAGTTCCGGTGTTTTTTTTTCATATTCAAGTCCGGTTGGAATATCGTCCCAATCATCTGTACCGGTATTCATCACTTCAGGTTTATCCAATACATGAACCAGATCGGTACGACCTAAATATTCATAGGCCAGACAACGGAAGACAAAGTCTACAATAGACGTTGTACTCTTGATATTGGGATGATCTACCATGCCGCTTGGCTCGAATTTCGTGAAGACAAATTTCTCGGCAAATTCTTCCAATGGAACACCGTACTGAAGGCCAACGGATACGGCAATTGCAAAACAGTTCATCAAACTGCGCAGTGTACTACCTTCTTTCGCCAGATCCACAAAGATTTCTCCAACAGTACCATCACTGTATTCGCCTGTACGAAGGAACAAGGTTTGCCCGTTGATTTTTGCTTTCTGTGTAAAGCCTCTGCGTTTGGCCGGCAAGGTTCTGCGCTCAACGATACGGGCCAACTGACGTTTCAATTTGGTGTCAGTGGAAGCCTGCATACGCTTGGTTAATTCATCCAGCAACTCTTCAACGGTAAGTTTACCCAGATCAATCAATGTGGTGTCTATCGAATTGAGTTCGGACATAGCTTCATCCGTTTCTTCCGTTGCATCTGTAGCGACCTTCTTCTTGCTGTCGCTTTTGGTACTGAGAGGCTGTGATAATTTTGATCCGTCACGGTAAAGTGCACAAGCCTTCAATCCAATTTTCCAACTCAACATATACGCATCGGCAATTTCTTCGATGGTGGCTTCGTTGGGGAGATTGATAGTTTTAGAAATTGCACCGCTGATGAACGGTTGCACCGCACCCATCATACGAATATGTCCACTGTGATGAATATAACGCTCTCCTTTTTTCCCGCATTTATTGGCACAATCAAAAACAGGATAATGTTCCAGTTTCAAATACGGCGCATCTTCAATGGTCATGGTACCGCAGATATAATCATTGGCTTCGTCTATTTGTTCCTGCGTATACCCGAGTGCTTCCAGTAAATTCCAATCGAAATTGTTGTATTGCTCGGGTGTAAAGCCCAGTCTTTGCAAACATTCTTCTCCAAGTGTATACTTATTGAACACAAAACCGATTTCAAATGCGGAAGCCATAGCGGCATCTAACTTCTTGATTTCTTCGGCGATCAATCCTTTTTCACTGAGTGTTTGCGGATTGATGTGCGGAGCTCCATTCAATGTGGCAGCACCAACGGCATATTTTACGATTGCATCAATTTCTTTTTCGTTGTAGCCCAACTTTAATAGTGCGGTTGGAACAGACTGATTGATGATTTTGAAATAACCACCGCCACTCAGTTTTTTAAATTTCACCAATGCGAAGTCAGGTTCTACGCCGGTTGTATCGCAATCCATTACCAGTCCAATGGTTCCGGTAGGTGCAATTACAGTTGTTTGAGCATTACGATAACCAAATTTTTCTCCCATTTCCACAGCATCGTCCCATGATTTGCAGGCAGAAGTCAAAAGGTAATCGGGGCAATAAGGTGCTTTAATCCCCTGTGGGTTGATACTCAAACCAACATAGGCATCTTCTGCATCGTAAGCAGCAGCACGATGGTTGCGCATAACACGAAGCATATCTTCCGCGTTTTCGCTGTAACGAGGGAATGCACCCAGGAATGAAGACATCTCGGCAGATGTTTTATAAGCAATCCCGGTCATGATTGCACTAAGAGCACCCGCAATACCACGCGCCTCTTCACTGTCATAAGGAATACCCATTACCATCAGCATGGAACCAAGGTTGGCATAGCCTAAACCCAGTGTACGGTAATCGTATGAAAGCTGTGCCACTTCTTTAGACGGGAATTGCGCCATCAGTACAGAAATTTCCAACACAACGGTCCACAAACGGATCGCATATTCGTATCCTTCAACATCAAAGATTTGCGTTGCCTCGTCAAACAAACGACGAAGATTGATGGAAGCCAGGTTACAGGCTGTATTATCCAGGAACATGTACTCGCTGCAAGGATTGGATGCGTTGATGCGACCACCCTTGGGTGAAGTGTGCCATTCGTTGATGGTAGTATCGTATTGGGTTCCGGGATCGGCACAACGCCACGCAGCGTAAGCGATTTGGTTCCAGACTTCCTGTGCCGGAATTTTTTTCATGACACGTCCATCTGTACGCGCTTTTAATTCCCACTCTTCACCTTTTTCCAGACGATCGAAAAATTCATTGGGAATACGAACCGAATTATTAGAGTTTTGTCCGCTTACAGTACGATAAGCCTCCCCTTCATAATCATTGGAATAACCGGCTGCGATCAATGCGCCCACTTTCTTTTCTTCTTCTACTTTCCAGTTGATGAAATCCATGATTTCGGGATGGTCCAGATCAAGGCAAACCATTTTGGCTGCACGACGGGTTGTTCCGCCACTTTTGATGGCTCCGGCCGCACGATCTCCGATTTTCAGGAAACTCATTAAGCCACTTGAAGATCCACCGCCGCTTAATTTTTCATTTTCACCACGTATGCTGGAAAAATTGGTTCCAACGCCCGAACCGTATTTAAAAATACGCGCCTCGCGTACCCAAAGATCCATGATACCCCCGTCATTAACGAGGTCATCGCTCACACTCAGGATAAAACATGCGTGCGGCTGAGGTCTTTCGTATGCCGAAGTTGACTTTTTCAGTTGGCCGTCGTTGGCATCTACATAATAGTGACCCTGAGGCTTCCCTTTGATGCCGTAGCACTCATACAATCCGGTGTTGAACCATTGAGGTGAATTGGGCACACACACTTGATTGAGGATGCTGTAGACCAGCTCTTCATAAAAAACTGTTGCATCTTTCTCTGTTTCAAAATAGCCGTAACGTTCACCCCATACGCGCCAGCAATGCGCCATACGGTGTGCGACCTGTTTTGAAGACGTTTCACGACCCAGTGACCCGTCAGGCTGCGGAACACCGGCTTTACGGAAATACTTCTGGGCCAGAATGTCTGTCGCAATCTGACTCCAGTGCTTGGGCACTTCCACGTTATTCATTTCAAATACAACTTCCCCTGACGGATTACGAATCACAGATGTTCTGTAATCGTATTCAAACATGTCAAAAGGAGAAACCCCTTCTTGGGTAAACCGACGGCTGAACTGGAGCCGATTCATTTTCTTTTTGGTGGCCATAATAAAGTATCGTTTTGGGTTATGTTAGGTTCAAATTTTTTTAAAAGAAAGACAACGAAAATATCTTTCTAAACGATTAGTCCAAAGCCATAAATATCAACAGCATGTGGAAAAAGAAATCCATGCAGAACAACCCTGTTTTTCTGCATTTCAGCCATTTTTTATTTGGTCAATCCAAAGAAATTATCTAAGAAATTCAGCCGCCATAAAATCCATTGCACATCGTATTACCGGACAATGGTTTACACACAAAATTCACGCTGAAGTCACTAACGGAGCACTTCAAACGCAAGTCAAATCCATTGCTGTCAAGTGAAGAAAACTGTTGATTTATTGCCGGAGACGAACATTTTTTTGCATTTTTGCAGGAACAGGAATAAAAGGCATGAACCAGGGAATCTATTCACACTTACTGAATCAAAAAAATAAAGGAAAGAAATCCTTTGCCGTTTTGATTGATCCGGATAAAGCAGAAACACAATCCCTTGTTCGCCTTACTGAATTATCGGTAACGGCAGGTGTTGACTATTTTCTCGTGGGCGGCAGCCTCGTCATATCAAACCGACTCGACGAAGTTGTTCAGCAGCTAAAAGCACTCAGTTCCATTCCGGTGATTCTGTTCCCGGGCAGCCCATCGCAAATCAGCCGCTACGCAGATGCGCTTCTTTATTTGTCACTGATTTCGGGCAGGAACCCGGAGCTCCTTATAGGCCAACACGTCATTTCTGCGCCTTTGGTCAAACAAAGCGGACTTGAAATTATTTCAACCGGATATATGGTTGTTGATGGCGGCGCTCCCACAACTGTTTCATACATCAGCAACGCATCCCCTCTTCCTGCTGACAAAAACGAGATCGCCATGTGTACGGCAATGGCAGGCGAAATGCTGGGCATGAAAACCATTTACATGGATGCCGGCAGCGGAGCCAAAATTCCGATTACGGAAAAGTTGATTCAAGCGGTTGCACAACAAATTTCAGCACCCCTGATCGTTGGCGGAGGCATTACAGACCCCGAGAAAGCCTATCGTAACTGTAAAGCCGGGGCTGATGTCATTGTAATTGGAAATGCCATTGAAAAAGATGCTTCTCTCATTCAGGAAATGGCATTGGCAATCCACAGCGTTCCGGAAAACGCATCGTAACCATTCCAACCAAAATAACAAGAGACTGTTCGCCTTTCTGCCACCTCATTTGTACATGCCAATACAAAAGGAATCTTTACGTATGTGTCATGGGCAAGGACCAAAAAGAACCCCGCCGGGAACGACGGGGATAAAACCAACCATACAGAAGCAGCATAGCTGCTATTTATGAGCAATAAAAAGCGGTAATTGCAGCTGACTGATCAACTCATCGGCAAAACTTCGTTTAAACAAAGTGCTGAACAAACTCCGCCCGTAAGCTCCTATTACCAACATCGTGTCTTTATTGTCCAGCAACCATCCTGTAAAATGTTTTTTATTTTCCAGAGCCATTTCTTTGAGTGTCAAATCCCTGAAATGTCTTGCTGCCAACTCAGTCACTTCTTCCTGATCCGGCAATTTTTGATCGGGATGCGCAGTCAGTTCAACCAGAGAAACCGGTAAATCGACCATTTCAGGAAACAAATACGCGAATTGTTTTATGGCGAACACAGAGGAAGCCTCGCCATCATACATCAGCATTACTTTTCGGGGCACCTGAAACGAATCGGGAACAAGCACTACCGGACATTCAGTTTTCTTTAGCAATTCCTGCATGTACTCATTGGGTTGATCCCTGCTGATGTTTGAAAAAAAAGATTGACCACTGATAAAGAGCAAATCGGCAAATCGCGATTCGTTGATCAACGAAGCCAAGGGCAGATTGTCGGAATCGTTGTGAATACGGAATTCCATACCCGCAGCCTCACACCTTGAGCGAAATAAGTCTACATTCCTGGTAACTTTTTCGGAATAATCGCCTTCGATAACAGAAGGCATGAGCGGTACAGCTTCCAATCCTGTATAAGCTACAATTTTCGAAACATCAATGGGACTCAGGAACACACCCGTCATCAATAAGGGTTCTCTTTGATGCAAAAAAGCAGCCAACTCAAATGCCCCTTCTGGGAAATGATCGCCATCCAACGCCAGGATTATTTTTTTCATGATAGTACGCGCTTTATATAGGCGAAACTATTTGAAATGACCTTGCGGTGAAATGATAGAAAACCGACTAATTTCTGATAGAAATCAGTCCCGTATTGCGTTTCGTGAGAAAGGGGAAAACCCCAAAACAAGCATCAGCCTTTTACTTTATCCAACAATTGATTGAGCAAACGGGCTTCCTTTTGATTGAGGTTGCGAGCAATATCATCGATGCTTACGGCGATCTTCTCAAGCGAAGTCAAAAATCGTTTTCCCTTGGCAGAAATGTAGATGTCAACCAAACGCTTATCCAGTTTATTGACTTTTTTTACTACCAGTTCTTTCTGTATCAAACGATCCACGAGTCTGCTGGTATCACTCATCTTATCCAGCATACGCTCACGAATTTGCAAAATGGTCATAGGTTTTGCGTTTCCCTGTAAAATGCGGAGTATATTGTATTGCTGTGTGGTAATACCCGTGGATGCAATCAACTTCTTCATTTGTTCATTAACCCAATTTCCGGTTAAAATCAGATTGACAACAGATTTGTGGTGTTCATTACGGAAATTCCGTTTTTGGTGTATGTGCTTTTCTAGTCGCATAAGAGTGTTTTAGGCCAGAAGTGTATTTCAAAATAAAGGTATAAAAAAAAATGTTACGGACCTTGCCTGTGCGGATGTTCGGCTGCATGCAACGGACCAAACTCACTGGCATAGATTTTAAATAACAATAAAAAATAGCTGATTAGCAGGGGACCGAATATAAATCCCCAAAAACCAAACAGACTCAAACCAACAATAACGCCCAATACGGTAACCAACGGATGTACATTTCCGAGCTTTCGCATCAAGGTAATCCGTGCGAGATAATCCACATTCCCGGTAATGGCAAGACTCCAGATAGCCAAACCAATGCCCTGTCCGTTATGACCCTGCGAAAAAAGATAAACGACAATGGGCACCCAAATGATCATGGTACCAACGATTGGGAAAAAAGCAAAAACGCCGGTAAGGAATCCCCACAATACAAATTCATTAACGCCAAAAATCCAATACCCGATCAAAGCAAACAAACCCTGTATGAGTGAGATAAGAGGGATGCCAATTGCATTGGCACGCACCATACTGATGGTTTCACGTCCTAAAATTGCACTGTTTTCTTCCCGAAGCGGAAGGAACTCAATGAACGATTCTTCCATCTCCTCCCCATGTTTTAACATGAAAAAAAACAGGAACAACAGCATGGCAAGATTGCTCACAACAGTAGCTGAACTGTTTAAGAATGCCGGGAAAAATCCTGTGATTCGATCCTGCACATTCGCAAGCGTCGCTTCTGAAAGCAAATCCTGACCGGTCCATTCTTTAACCTGATTCGATACGGCATTCAGCCCCTGTATCAATTCCTGTGAGTGGTGAAAAACCTCTGCAACTTTGGGCGATAGAAGGTTAATCAATAAATAGACAGGCAATCCAATCATGATTAAAAACCCCAACATAAATGCAGTTGCCAGAGCATTCTTATTCCAGTTACGCCGGATCAGTTTCCGGTAGAGGTTCCGGCACAGGATGTAGAGTGTAACAGCCCCAAGAAAACCCGGGAGAAAAATATAGAGCTCACGGAGGAGCAGGTAACCCAATGCTGCCAAAGCCGACAGCAAAAGAATTTGTCGTATTCTGTTACTGAATGATGCCATACATTGAAAATACAAAGAAAAGGGCAGTACGTTGCAACAGTAAAAAAAATAATTGAACGATGGGCAGGTCTATGAATCTTCCCAAACCTTTAATCCTTCACTGCAATTGGAACAGATGTCAATATTCTTTCGACCCATCAACAGCTCTTTACGGAACGCACGATAATTGTCATTGTTCCAAATCTGTTTGAACGTTTGTGTTTTCAAATTACCGAGACGATGCGCGGCATCCTTGTCGAAACAACAAGGAACCACCAGTCCGTCCCAGGTAATGACGTTGGCATGCCACAATTTCCAGCAGTGGTTGAGCAGTTTGTTCTTGGGCACGTAGCTGCCATCGGACTTTTTGTGGTAGCGGCTGTACTTACCAAGAGTGGGAATAAGTTGGTTGGGATCCTTTTCATAATCGTACACCTGTGCGGTTTTGAACCACACATCATCCACCCCTACTTCCTTTGCCAACTGCTTTACTTCTTCCAATTGGTGTTCATTGGGTTTCACCACCAGGAACTGAAACACAACAAAAGGTGTTTTACGCTTCAGTTCTTTTTTCCATTTTACAATATTACGAGCCCCTTCCAGTACCTTGTTCAGGTGTCCGCCTACCCGGTATTGCTCGTACACTTCCTGCGTGGTTCCATCAATCGAAATAATGAGTCGGTCGAGCCCGCTTTCCACAGTTTCCTTTGCCTTTGCATCAGTAAGGTAATGTGCATTGGTAGAGGTTGCCGTGTAAATCTTTTTTTCATGGGCATACCGCACCATTTTCAAAAAATCGGGGTTGAGGTAAGGCTCGCCCTGGAAATAGAAAATAAGATAGAGCAACTCTTTGTGAATATCGTCGATTGTTTGTTCAAAAAAACTTTTCTGCAACATACCGGTCGGACGGGTAAACTCCCGCAAACCGCTGGGACATTCAGGGCAACGGAGGTTACAACTGGTAGTGGGCTCAAAGGAAACAGAAACAGGATAGCCCCACTGAATGGGTTTTTGCAGCATTCGGCTCAGGGAATAACTGCTCCAAACCTTTAGTGCATTCCATAATTTCCGAACCGTACACTTACCTAACAAATTCAATGTATCATTCCAATGCAAACGCCCCATAAGCGGCAAAGATAAACGCTGTATTGGTTTCATCTGAAACAGAACTGCCAAACCAGGATAAGACTATTTGGTTTTTGATCAGAAAAATGTATATTTGGTATATATAGTTGCATAAACAACGGTATGTCAAACAACCATTTTAAACGCGGTGAACTGTACAGCTTCATGACGGGGATGGCAACAACAGCTATTGCCCGAAGATTGCAGAAAAATTTCAAACAAAACGGCATTGAAATTACAGTAGAACAATGGAGTGTACTGTACCACTTATGGAAGACAGATGGCCTGAGTCAACAGCAACTTTGTGATGCTACCTATCGCGATAAGCCCAGTATTACCCGGTTGGTAGACAACCTCGAGAAACTGCAACTTGTAAAACGGATTGCCAGCAAGAACGACCGTAGGATCAATCAGGTCTTTTTAACTGCACAGGGAAAAAAAATGGAGACAGTGTCAATGAGCGTTGCGGAAACAACACTGAATGAATCACTGGAGGGTGTGCCGCAAGATCGAATTGAAATTTGCAAGGAAGTCCTGCAACTGGTCTATGAAAATTTAAAAACTTCTTAATACACTTAACTAAATTCAAAAACTATGAACTCCTCAACGATTGCAGCATCTCTCAAAGGTGGCGAGTGGCTGATTCAACCCAGTCTCGCAAAAGAAACTTTTATTCCGGAAGATTTTAACGAAGAACAACAGATGGTCAAAGAAATGTGTGCCCATTTCCTTGAATCGGAAGTTATTCCGGTTGTTGCCAGACTCGATCAACAGGAAGCAGGTCTCATGATTGCCCTTATGGATAAAGCCGGCGAACAAGGCGTATTAGGCACATCCCTGCCGGAGGAATACGGCGGACTGGGGAAAGACTTCATCACGTCAACGCTCGTGAATGAAGGGTTAGGAGGAGGCTATTCCTTTTCTGTTGCCGTTGCCGCACATACCGGTATTGGCACCTTACCGATTCTGTATTTCGGCACACCCGAACAAAAAAGCAAATACATCCCCAAGCTGGCTACCGGAGAATGGAAAGGTGCTTATGGGTTGACAGAACCCAACAGCGGCAGCGATGCATTGGGGGCTAAAACAACGGCCACGCTTAGCGCGGATGGGAAACACTACATTTTGAACGGACAAAAATGCTGGATTACCAATGGAGGTTTCGCAGATATCTATACCGTTTTTGCCAAAATTGACGGTAAAGAATTTACAGCATTCATTCTGGAACGGGGAATGGAAGGATTTACTCAGGGACCCGAAGAACATAAAATGGGCATAAAAGGATCCTCCACCGTCCAATTGTATTTTCAGGATTGTAAAGTACCGGTAGAAAATCTATTGGGAGAAAAAGGGAAGGGACATATCATTGCGTTTAACATCTTGAACATCGGACGTCTGAAACTGGCAGCTGCCGCATTGGGCGCATCCAAAAGAAGCATCAACGTCGCTTTACAATACGCTTCTACACGCGAACAATTCAAAACGCCCATCATCGAATTTGGAGCCATGCAACACAAGCTGGCGCAAATGGCCATTCGGGTCTGGGTGCTCGAAAGTGCTCTCTACAGAACCGCCAAATGGATTGGCGATAAAGAACACACTTTGCTTCAGGAAGGCAAGCCCTTTAACGAAGCTTTGCTGGGGGCCGCCGACGAATATGCTATTGAATGCGCCATGCTGAAAGTAGATGGAAGCGAAATGCTGGATTTTGTGGTAGATGAAGGTGTTCAAATTCACGGGGGCAATGGATTCAGCGATGAATACGATATCTCCAGAGCCTATCGCGACAGCCGAATCAACCGCATATTTGAAGGAACCAATGAAATCAACCGCTTGTTGACCGTTGACATGGTTTTAAAAAGAGCGATGAAAGGAAGACTGGACTTGATGAGTTCTGTAATGAACGTACAAAAAGAGTTGATGAGTATTCCGGAATTTGGCGCAGATGACGATGCCCCATTTGCCAAAGAATACAAAGCCATTGCCAATTACAAGAAAGCCATCCTTTTAACCGCCGGAGCCGCAGTCCAAAAACTGATGATGAAGATCGAACAGGAACAGGAAATCTTAATGCACATTGCCGATATGGCCATTCTGACCTTTAATACAGAATGCGCATTGTTGCGTGCGCACAAACTGGTAGAACAAAAAGGTGAACAATCCTGTGAGATGGAGCTGAATGTGATGCGCGTGTATTTATACGATGCAGCCGACCTGATTCATAAACACGGGAAAGATGCCATCAACGCATTTGCAGAAGGCGACGAGCAACGAATGATGCTCATGGGTCTGAAACGTTATACCAAAACGGAGCCGTTTAACAGTAAAGAGGCACGCAGAAAAATTGTTGCCCATCTTCGTACTTCCGGCCTGTACCCTTTATAATGAAGGCGCCGCAGGAATCAGAAATCCTTTGCTAATTTGCAGAGGATTTTTGTTTAATACTCCACTATGTACAAGTTTTTGTTGCTTATCGTCATTTTTGTTGCTGTAAGAGTGCAGGCGCAGACTCCGCTCATCAAACGAGTCAGCCCTTCCAAAACTCAAAACACGACCACCAAACCCCAACAGTTCATAACCGGAACCGTTTGCAACGGATGCTCCTTAACGATCAATAAAGAACCGGTACACGTATGGCCCACCGGTGCATTTGCTATAGAGATTCAACTCAACAAAGGAGATAACAGTTTTGACATCACAGTGATCAATGCCAAAGGAATCCGGGAAACACAACAGATTTTTTATACGCTGCTTCCGGAAATCAGTGCGAAGGAGACCACGAAACCCACGATCGAATACTGGAGCATCTTTCCTCAGGGCGACCTGATGCTTCAAGTCGGCGATCGCATTCAAATGACCGTAAAAACCTTGCCGGGCTGCACAGTGCAACTCGAAAACGGATTCGAATTGCAGGAAATACCGGTCTCCGATTCAATCGGAGTAAAAGGAGTATATAAAGCGGAATATACCGTGGGAGAAAAAGACAATTTACTGACGGCATCACCACTCCCGTTGAAACTATGCATTACAACTCCCGATGATCAGTTGATTGAAGCACAAACACGCTTTCGTTACAGTAAAATGCCCCATCAGCCGATCCTGCTACAAACAACCGGAAAAATGCCCTACTTATTGATAGGTTTGGGAGAAGACCGCTTGGGCGGCGCAAAAATCGGCTACCTCGACTCATTGATCAGACTAAAAGCAATTGGGAAAACAGGTGATAAGTATTGTGTTCAATTGAGTGAAAAAAGAAAAGCGTACATTGAAGAGAAACATGTACAGCCTGTATTGAATGCGCCCTTCACTCCCGGCTCAATTACTGGGAATATGCGGGTTTGGGGCGACAGTAGCTTTGACTATACATCGCTTGTACTGACGACCCGGCTACCCTACCAAAGTTTTCAGGAAATCAATCCTTCCAAAATCATCATTGAGGTTTTTGGCGCTTCCGGAAATACCAATTGGATCACACAACTACAAACGGCCCAGGAAATTGAGAGCGTCCAATGGAAACAAACGGAAACAGATGTGTTTCGCATCGAAATTTCTCTCAAACACAAACAGCATTGGGGCTATACTGTTTATTACCAGGGAAATACTTTAATGATTCGAGTTAAAAGACCTCCGCTATCAAACACTTTGCAACAACTCACGATTGGAATTGATGCAGGACATGGAGGCTCCAACAAAGGCGCGTTTGGTCTGACCGGCGTCATGGAAAAAGAGATGACACTGTTGTTGGCAAAGGAATTGGAAGAGGTCTTGTTAACCGATGGTATTAAAGTAATCATGAGCCGAAGAAATGACACCACTTTCGACAACCATGACCGTTATCTTTTTTTTAAAGAAAAGAATCCGGATCTGCTTATCAGTCTGCATCTCAACAGCAGTGCCGACCCAATCAATATCAGAGGAACAGGAACGTACTACAAGCATATCGGATTCAAATCACTGGCACAAGCGGTGTTGAAAGAAATCACCACCATCGGCTTGCCTGAAAATGGCCTTGTAGGAAATTTTAATTTTCTTTTGAATGGCCACACCGAATTCCCGAACGTTCTTATTGAAACCCTATACCTGAGTCATCCCGAAGAAGAGTATCTGATGCTGCAACCTGACTTCCGAAAGAAAATGGTACTGCAGATTAAAAAGGGCCTTGAAAAATGGCTCGAAGCATGTGATTGATGTTAAAACATCGATCAAAGGATTTTCTTCCCGATTAGAATCGTTTTGTAAAACAATCAAACATCTTTTTGAATGTTTTAGGGGATGTATAATTTTTGAACCAGATTGCCATTAGAAGTGCGGACGTTCAAAAAATAAATACCGGAAGACTGACCGGCGATACGCACCGTAGCATTGTGCCATCCAACACCTAATCGCTTTGCAGGTTTTTGTACAACTAATTTCCCGGAAACATCATAAACAGAGAACTGAACCTGTCCGGATTGATTTACCCGAAACTGCAGTTGCCATTCGTCCTTTGCTGCTGCAGGATAGATACGAAGATCCTGAATCATTCCTTTGTTCATCGTTTGTACAGACGTAGGATTTCCCAGTTCACTACAAGAAGGAATACTGCCGTTAAAATTATTATTGTCGGATGAACTACAACTCCTACACATGAGCCCTTTCAAAAAACAAGCACTTCGTTGAATCAGTATATCCTGCGAATAAACACAATGGTGATCCTGAAACGGCCAGGGCACCCCATTAAACGGTATCCAATGCACCTGTGAACATACCTGCATCAACTGTTGCTTTTTGTAAATCCTGTAGGGACCATCGTGCAACGGATACGTTAAACAATCGCCGCACCCCAGCACCCTACCCCGTTGGAAAGGAACGACACAATCACCGGCATCATGAAAACTGATCACCGGAATCCGCTCATTCATAACGCCTGTATCATTGATGGCACCGCAACTATTAATGACCGCCTTAATTGTATAATCAGCAGGAAATGAATTACCCGAGGTATCCAATAATCCGAGTTGTTCTTTTGCCTGAGGAACATATGAATCCGCTTCCGTTTGAGTCCAAAAAGCTGTTTCCAAAGAGGTAATCCCACCCGCACTGATTCCACCAATGGCAATAAATGAAGTATCAATATTCCATCTAGATGCCAGATGAACCAGATAACGAAGCGCAGCACGTGCATCCTGCGTTGCCCTGTACTGTGCCAACTGAAAACCGGAAGCAAAACATTGGTCGGTACAATACAATGGCATTGTTGGACAATTCCATCCCAACCTGTAGGTAATGGTCGCTGTCACAAAACCCCGACGTGCCATTTCCATACAATGGTAATTCATATCAAACCGACTTCCCCCGTAAAATGCACCGCCATGCACAAATACAATTAAAGGTCTTTTTTTCAGCGGATCCTGGAGTGTATCCGGAAAATAAACATCGAGCTTTAAGGAGTCATGGAGGCCGCTGAAACTGCGCGCAACAGCATAAACCAGATTGCTGTCTTTTTTTATCACAGACGGCTCAAATACATTGTTTTGAGCAAACCTGTTCGTTATACAGAGATGAGATTGTGCATTTATGCGGGCACTGGACAATTGAATACACAGTGCAAGAATGCATATCTTGAACACTTTCTTTTGTAGAACAAATATTCGTTTAGTCATGTAAACAAATGCAATTAAGGCGTAGTCAAAATTAAGGCATGAATTTACAAATCTGGCACTACTTAAAGGGAAGCTCTACGCTTCACAAATAATATGGTGAAGTAGTTTAGAATCCCTTACCTTTGTGCTGTTATTTTGAGTAATACAGTGTTTTGTAATTGAATTTTTCTGATCTGCTACGCATAGTCTGCTAAAAGATAGTCTTCTTTACCGCCCGTATTTTCTCATATTTTTAATTTGTTCAATAAACTATTCATGAACATTTATGTATCAAATTTAAGTTTCAACGTCAATGACGATGACTTAAAAGGATTTTTTGAAAGCTATGGTGAAGTCACCAGCGCAAAAGTAATTACCGATAAAATCACAGGCCGTAGCCGTGGTTTCGGATTTGTTGAAATGAGCGATGATGCTGCTGCAAAAACAGCCATCAGCGAACTGGACGGTGGTACCGTTGAAGGTCGTGCAATCCGTGTTTCTGAAGCGAAACCAAGAGAAGAACGCAGCGAACGCCGCCCTTCTTACGGAAACAAAACGTACAACAACCGTTATTAATCGGTAAAACGTTAAAAAATAAAGAAGCCGCTTGATCAAGCGGCTTCTTTATTTGGTGCCTGTACATCCTATTTCATATAAACAACAAACACCCGGAAGTTGTTCAGAAAGAAGAAACTGAAGTGAGCAACAGATAGTTCGAGGAAAAAATAGCATAAAGCCAATGCTTTTCTTAATTTTGTGGCATAATTTTCTTTTATGTCCGAAGTAACTTCTGCCCCCGCCCTTACCGCCAAAGATTTTGCTACCGATCAGGAAGTACGCTGGTGCCCCGGTTGTGGAGACTATTCCATTTTGGCACAAGTACAAAAAATCATGCCTACATTGGGAATTCCCCGTGAAAACATCGCCATCATCAGCGGCATCGGGTGTAGCAGCAGGTTCCCCTACTACATGAACACCTTTGGCATGCATTCCATCCACGGAAGAGCAACGGCCATTGCTAGCGGACTGAAAGCCGCCCGGCCTGAATTGAGTGTATGGATCGTTTCCGGTGATGGCGACAGCCTCAGCATCGGAGGGAATCATACCATTCATCTCTTACGTAGAAATTTTGACGTGAATATCCTCATGTTCAACAATCAGATTTACGGGCTTACAAAAGGTCAATATTCTCCTACTTCGGAAGAAAAAAAGATCACGAAAAGTACCCCATTCGGAAGTATTGATCACCCCTTCAATCCGTTGGCACTGGCAATGGGTGCAGATGCGAGTTTTGTGGCACGCAGTATGGATCGTGACCCCAAACACCTCCAGGAAATGCTGATCCGAAGCAACAAACACAAAGGAGCTTCTTTCCTTGAGATCTATCAAAACTGTAATATTTTCAACGATGGCGCATTCGAAGTGTTTACGGAGAAATCAAGCAAGGCAGAAGAAGCCCTGTTTTTAACGCAGGGTAAACCACTTGTGTTTGGCGCCAGTCAAAATAAAGGGATCAAATTAGACGGATTCAAGCCGGTTGTCGTTAATCTGGAAGAAGGAAATAGTGCCGATGATTTGTGGATTCACGACGAGCACGACTTCTACAAAGCACAGATATTGGTTCGTATGTACGATAATCCGCAACATGCCGAGCACTTACCAAGACCCTTTGGTGTGTTTTACGAAACAGAACGCGCCTGCTACGAAGATGTCATGCAATTACAAATTGAAGAAGTTATTGCAACGAAAGGGAAAGGCAATCTCGATAAGCTACTGCGTGGCAACGAAGTATGGGAGATCCATTAAACTTACGTTTAGGCGTCCTTTTAACTTTACAACTTCTTCTTGAAGACAATCCAACAATTTGCTGATGGTGCAACGTCATCTTCTTTTTTTATTCAATCCTAAATCGGGGTCGCAAAAAAATAAAAGACTGTATGATGAAATCCACGAAGCTTGTAGCAGAAGTGGTATTCGTTATGAAATTCAAACCAGCCGTGCAGACGGGAACTACGATGACACACGCCGGCATATTTTAAGCAATGCCATTACGGATGTTATTATTGCCGGAGGCGACGGAACCATCAGTGCTGTAACTTCAGCATTGCGCGACTTGCCGGTAGTCTTCGGCATTCTTCCACTTGGATCGGGCAATGGACTTGCTCTTGCCGCAGGAATCTCCAGAAATCTGCGTTCAGCGCTAGAAACGATTTTAAAAGGGAACCATCGCTTTGTGGATGCCTTTACAATCAATCAACAATTCTCCTGCATGTTGTGTGGATTAGGATTTGATGCACAGGTAGCACATGATTTTGACCGACAAACAAAACGCGGATTTCTAAAATATGTAGCGCTAACGTTGAAACATCTCACCAGAATCCGCAATTATACGTTCCACATTCAAGCACAACAAGTCCAATTAAAAACCAAGGCTTATTTCCTCAGTATCGCCAACAGCAATCAGTTTGGAAATCATTTTACGATTGCACCCAAAGCACAATTATCAGACGGACTGATTGATGTTGTAATCGTTGAGCGATCGAATTTTCTGTTTTTACTCCCCAAACTTCTTTGGCATATTCGCAATGGAAGGATTACGGAGAACTTCAAAAAAACGCATGGAATCATCTACTTTCAAACACAAGGTCTGACCATTTTAAATCCGGACCATGCCCCTCTTCATATAGACGGCGACGGCAAACCAACAGCCGACCGATTCAAGGTTGAAATCATTCCAAATGCCTATCGCTTAATCATGCCCTGATGCCTTTTGCCCGGAAGCGAGCAAATACAGAACTCTGCCCAACTGTTCACGATTATCCTTGTTGTACACGGCTGCCGCAATATCCATTTTTTCACGTTGGGTCAAATGGAAACTCAAAGCTGCCCCTCCCTTTTTATAGACGGAGGTGCGGTAAGTAAAAACGAAATGATGCAGCGGCAATTCATTACGGGAATAACTCATCATACTGCCTTGCATATAGTCCTGAATCTTATAAAAATTATACTGAAGTGTTGTGAACGGCTTGTATAATATATCGCCCAGATTGGGTTCGGTCAAATCTTCATTCCACTCCCCTTTTTTACGATCCCGGATTTGAACGAACAGTACCCCCGATGTGTTTTTTTGAATCCAGTCGCTGAAAAAATGTAAAAACCTCAACGTAATTTCTTGTCCGTAGTTGTCTCTCAAACCCGCATCCATTACGTCCACAATGGGTCTGGTAGGCAACCACACGTTGGGTAATACATAAGGAAACGTGGCGTTCATTCTTAAAGCCGTTAAGAGGCGCAGGTTGTAAGGGTTCAGGTCCTTAAAATAGGCGCCGTAATCAATGGCATCCGGCTCTGCAGTAATTCCTGAAGCGCTGTCGTAGAGAGGTCGCATCAGAAAACTGATGGGCTGCGTACAAATCATCAGTTTCCGTCCGTCCTGTGAAATTGTTGAAGTGAAAATACCCAATGGGATACGTGCCTGATGTTCCAATTGCTGATAAGCCTTTAAATGATCGTTTAAAACACCACCGGTATTGTGCAACAGTTGCTGTTCAAATGCATACCCACGATCTTTTACATAACGATAAGGACCAACCGAAAACTTCTGGACGGGCGACAACATATCACGTGTTACGTAAGCAGAGAAAATGGGATTCAACAAATCCTTTGAGATATTTTCGGAAATAAATCCGGACTGTAAATCAACTTGCTCACCTAGTTGCTTTTTTCGATACAACTCCCGGTAATAAGCAGCGCCTAACATGCCGCCGGAAGCACCCGAGAAACAAAATGTTTTTTGCATCAGCGTTCCACCCATCGCACTATCCAGTTGCCGGAGCATGTTGACCGAGAACGTAGCAGAACGTGTGCCTCCACCGCTGAAGTTTAAAATCATCATAAGTGGCTTGTCTTCTTTTTGATTTCTTTTCCATTGCTCCAAAACAGCAATCATATTCAGACTATCCCTTCTGATTTTTTCAGGAGCACAGACAGATAAAATGGACTCCAAAGAATACTCCGGCCGTTTCGACTTATCCTCATAATTCAAGCCAAATGCCTTGTTCCTTATATCCACAATTTCATACTGAAAAAGAACATTGAAGACCACTCCCAGAATAATAACAAGCGGAATACTCCACGAACGCAACCAGAATACCAATGCTCCGGATGCAGCAATTAAAACGGAAAAAAAGACAAAAATACTCGCAGATGCAGGTAGTTGCATAAAACGATAATCTAAAAACAAACCATACACAATCAAAAACACAAAGGCAATCAAAATAGCAGCGACTGCCGCAAAGTGATGCCGTTTGAAGATCGTTTCTAAAAATGTTTCACTGTAATGGGATACACTTCTCGTTTTTCTTACGCTGGTTAAACTCGTTAAATAACTGTCGATCCGTACAAACGAACTCTTATTATCGACAGCAACATCGGGCTTGAATTTTGAGAGAAATTGTTGCGGATTGTTTAAGACCGGTTGCAATGTTTTAATGATTGCCTTCTCCGAACCATAGAAATAAAAAAACGAGCACAATAAAATGGCAAAAAGTCCACCCAGAAAACCCCAGGCAATTAACAGTATTTGCCAGATATCCATCAACTCTTTGAACTTGTCGAAACGAACCAGTTGAATAAAATAATTGATTAAAAACAAAGCTGGAATAACACTGTTGTTTAAACAGTATTTTAGAAACGGACGAGTTGTAGTGGCCAAAAACTTAAAAAAACTGCTGAACAGAATAAACGTGGTAATATGCCAACTCATTACAAAAATGCCATAAGCAGCGCCGACAAAAAAGCCGCTTACAAAGTTGATATTTCCCTGGTATTCCGGAGCCAGGAACAAGGAAGCCGAACCGAAGTGATTCATAAACCCGCCACTGATGGTACTCCCCAGAAAAAACCAAAACAACAGCATTAACTGGTATTTTCTGAAATGCAGAAAAAGCAACTGTACGGGCATGGAGTACCAGAAGGCAGGCAAATATCGTTTCATCACGAAGAAGTTACGACAAAGTATTCAAAGTTCTGTATTCGAAACAGAGAATCTTATGACGGTTCTTTACGAACTAAAAACAAAACTGCAGTTAAACTTAAAATCATACAGAGTCCGCCCAGTTGATGGACCTGTGCAATCGTTTCAAACAGCCCCCACCGGTTGGGAACAATCAAATTGGCGGCAAGGACACTGATGATTCCTAAAACGATTTGCAATAGCACCAAGGTAAGCGGAATGAAACGCGTGGCCTGAAATAAGACAGAGCCTTTTACACGCGCAGAAACGACATACCAGGCTATCATAACGACAGCAATAAGGTAAGCGATATTCCGATGAAAAAAATGAATGGTAATCTTGTTTTCAATAAAGTTCAACAGCAAAGGTTTGTCCTTAAACAACGTATCCGGAATCCATTGCCCCCCAATTGTAGGCCAGGTTGGCGCAGCGGTGGCTGCTTTATGTCCTGCCATCAGAGCTCCAAATAATAATTGGACAAGGACCAGAACCAATAACACCCATGTTATTGCTCTTGTACGATTGTGAGTTGCAATTTGCTGTTTTTTTACTTTGAGAGTAAGCGCAAACCAAAACGTATAGCAAAGCAGTCCCATTGCCAGAATAAAATGCAAAGCTAATCGGGTTGGTTTTACATAAACGGCGTCTCCCGTCAAACCACTGGCCACCATGATCCAACCTACGGCGCCTTGCAATCCGCCCAAAAGAAATAAAATAAGTAACGACTTGACCATTGATTTGTTAAAGGCCTGTTTCAACAAAAAATAAACAAACCCAACAGCAAATACCAACCCCATCAACCGGGCCCATAAACGATGAATCCATTCCCAGAAAAAAATGAATTTGAAATCACGGATGGTAAAATCGAAATTGAGCAACTTGTATTGAGGCGTCAATTTGTATTTTTGAAATTCCTGCAACCAGGTCTGATCATTTAAAGGAGGCAACGTTCCCGTTACAACATCCCACTCGGTTATGGACAGTCCGGATCCCGATAAGCGTGTTACCCCACCCAGCAATACCTGAACTACCAGCATCCAAACGCCCAATAACAGCCAGTTGGATACCGCATTTGATGATACAGAAGATGCTTTGTTCATGCCGGCAAAGGTACATTGCGAAGCTGTTTTACTGCAAAATATATCTTCAATTCAACTGTAACTCGTCCATACAGGTTTTCCAAA
Source organism: Chitinophagaceae bacterium (assembly GCA_947456025.1). Taxonomy (GTDB): domain Bacteria; phylum Bacteroidota; class Bacteroidia; order Chitinophagales; family Chitinophagaceae; genus Lacibacter. Next base: position 22,272 of record CANGQQ010000001.1, read on the forward strand.
TACGATACCCGCCAGACAAGTTAAAGACATCCATAAATCCAATCTGCAGAAGTAATCGTTGAGCTAAATAACCCCTTAAACCGCTTTCACAGTAAACAAAAATTCGTTTGCCGGTCGGCAATGCATCAATATGTTCTCGAATCGTATCTAACGGAATGTTTACAGCGTTGTTTATATGCCCATTTGCATACTCTTCTTCTTTTCGTACATCCAGCAAAAAATCATGTTCGGCTAATTTTATTACCTCATCCCAGTAAAAAACCTGCAGCTGATGACGGATCAGATTTTCTGCAACAAATCCGGCAATATTAACCGGATCCTTTGCAGATGAAAAAGGAGGTGCATAAGCATGCTCGTGCAAACACAAATCATCTACATTTTTCCCTAAAGAGACATAAGCAGACAACACATCAATACGTTTGTCGACTCCTTCAGCACCAACGCTCTGTGCACCCAACAAACGACCTTCCTCCGGATCAAACACTAATTGAATGATCAGGTTGGAATGGCCGGGATAGTAGGACGCATGTGAACTACTAGTGGTTGTTGAAACCTTGTATGGGATTCCTGTGCGACTCAGGTATTTTGAAGCCAGACCTGTTATACCAACTGTGAGATCAAAAATCTTTACAATAGCCGAATTTACAGAGCCCTCATAGCTTTGCTTATTACCCAATATGATATTATTCGCACAAATACGACCCTGTTTATTCGCAGGACCGGCAAGGTAAGTGGGGCTCGACTTTCCTGTTATTGGACTGGGAAATTCAATTGCATCACCTACAGCATAAATATCAGGATCAGATGTTTGTAAATATGGATTTACCCAGATGCCATTTCCGTCACCAATACGAAGTCCGGCCGCTGAAGCAAGCCTTGTATCAGCACGTACCCCAATGGACAACAAAACAAGATCGGCCGTTTCGGAAGTTGTATGTTCAAGCAAAACACTTACTCCGGATGGGTTATGCTCAAAACCTACAACCTTTGCTTTCAGACGCAGTTTAATTCCTTTAGAACGAAGGTGCTGTTGAACGAACGCAGCCATCGGATAATCTAAGGGAGGTAAAATTTGTTCCGCCATTTCAATTACAACGACCTCCTTGCCGATCCGATGAAAATTCTCAGCCATCTCAAGTCCAATAAATCCGGCTCCGATGATGATAATTTTATTTACACCCTTGTTGCTAACGTATTGCTTTATTTTATCTGAATCCTGTATCGAACGAAGTGTTATAATTTTATCACTATTTATTCCCGGCAAGGATGGACGGATAGGCTCCGCGCCGGGAGCGAGAATTAACTTATCGTAGGTTTCAGAATATTCTTCGCCTGTGGCCAGATTCCTTGCCATCACAGATTTGTTCCGTGCATCTATTGAAAGGACTTCTGTGCGAATACGAACATCAATCCTAAACCGATCGTACAAAGATGTTGCTGTTTGAACAAACAATTGATCTCTGTTTTTGATGACAGAACCGATATAATACGGCAACCCGCAATTTGCAAATGAAACATGCGCACCCTTTTCGAAAAGGACAATAGCTGCCATTTCATCGAGCCTTCTTAAACGTGCGGCAGCACTGGCACCACCGGCTACTGCACCAACAATGAGATACTTCATCTTCTGTATATTTTTTAAATGTATTAACAAGAAACATCATCATGCAAACGATGCATTCATCACAACCAAAAAGCAAACACAACAACGAAGCAATCTGAAATGTAAAAACAGGCAATTCTATATTCTGTTCTGCACTCATATTGTGACAAATCACACATAGCAGAACATAAATTTAAATTCGTTCAAGAATTAGCATTTGACCTGATAATTATCAGATCATGAACAACGGCACATCATTTCCTCGGGCTCGACTACTTGCGACTTTTACAGCGTTAAAGATATTTTTCGAAAACACCCTTGGCTTTAAAGTAACTTATATGACGAAACAATTGGTAATTCTTGGAGCAGGAACAGCAGGAACAATGATGGCAAATCATTTACATCATCATCTACAAAAACCTGACTGGGCGATTACGATCATTGACGAACAGGAACATCATTACTATCAACCAGGCTACCTGTTTCTACCTTTTGATATTTATACACCGGAAGACATCATTAAAAAAGTTAGTGATTACATCCCTACGGATGTAACGCTCATACGAAATAAAATACGAGCGATAATACCGGAAACCAATAGCATACAACTTGAAAACGAAACCCATATCTCTTACGATTTGCTCATCATTGCAACAGGAGCGAAAATTGCGCCCGAGGAAATCGAAGGAATGATGGGACCCGAATGGCAAAAATCCATATTTGATTTTTATACGTTTGAAGGGGCGCTCGCACTTCGTAATAAACTAAGACAATGGGAAGGCGGCAAATTGGTAGTCCACATTACTGAAATGCCGATAAAATGCCCGGTCGCACCACTTGAATTTGCATTTCTTGCCGACTCCTACTTTAAACAAAAGTCCATTAGACAAAACGTAACGATTACTTATGTAACTCCTCTAAGCGGCGCTTTTACAAAACCCAAGGCAACTGCGACTTTGGAGCATCTGCTGCAAGAAAAAAATATTTTTATTGAAAGTGATTTTGCAATTGAACGAATCGACAACCAAAAAAAAGAAATCATAGACTATGGCGGCAAAAGAATCCCATTTGACCTACTAGTGACAGTCCCTACGAACAAAGGAGATGCTTTAATAGAACGATCCGGATTAGGCGATGATCTAAACTTTGTGCCGACAAATAAAAAAACGTTGCAGTCTGAAAACCATGAAAACATTTTTGTGATAGGAGACGCCAGTAATATCCCCGCATCAAAAGCCGGATCTGTCGCACATTTTGAAGCAGAAATTTTAACCGAAAACATACTAGACTACATTAAAGGAAATCCTTTAAAACAAGAATACGACGGCCATGCTAACTGTTTCGTTGAAACCGGCGATGGCAAGGCGTTATTGATCGATTTTAATTACACACATGAACCCGTTGAAGGCAGCTTCCCATTTCCCGGAGTCGGACCACTCCGGTTACTGAAAGAAAGCAGAATAAACCATATGGGCAAACTAGCCTTTCGTTGGATCTATTGGAATATGTTGCTTAAAGGCACCCCCATTCCATTTGTTTCGTCTGCAATGTCTGAAAAGGGAAAACAATTTTCATAACTCCTAAAATACAAACCATGGAAAGAACAATCGCAGGAAATACGATTTCCTTAAATGAAGAAGGATATATGACCAACTTCTCACAGTGGACAGAAGAAGTTGGCAAAGAACTGGCCACGGAAGCCGAGATTAACATGACCCCACGCCACTGGGAAGTAATCAAGTACCTGCAAAAAGAACATCAGGACCAGGTAGCATTGAGCATTCGAAGAATTGGAAAAAGCGGAGTTGTTGACATCAAGGAATTCTACCAACTTTTCCCTTTAGCACCATTAAAAACTGCTACTAAAATTGCGGGCATACCCAAACCAGCCAGTTGTATATAACCCCATAAATTATTTCTATGAAACAAGATAGTGAATCAATTCAAAAAATGATGATCATCCTTTCAAAAGGAACACTGGAAAATGTATATGCGGCTTTTGTCCTTGCAAATGGAGCAAGAATGGAAGGGATAAATGCAGATGTCTTTTTTACTTTTTTTGGCCTCGAAGCCATCCACAAAAAGAAACTCGAACATCTTCATGTTGCAACAGTGGGTAATCCAGCCATGCACATACCTACCATGATAGGAGGTTTGCCGGGAATGGAAGCATTGGCTACTTCGATGATGAAAAAAGAAATGGAAAAAATTGACATGCCCGACATTCTGGAATTTCTGGAAATCCTTACTGCCTCCGGCGTTAAACTATGGGCATGCAAGCTTGCTATGGATATGTTTCACTATAAAAAAGAAGATTTATATGAGGGCGTCGAAGACATTATAACTGTTGGTGATTTTTATAACAAAAGTCAAGGTCCCGGAACGCACATACTCTTCATCTAAATGAATAGATTACCGGTTGTAAAACGCAATAAGTTGAAGGGATTGCAATAACGTTTCGTTTAATAAAAACAGAACTGCTGTATAAGTAATTGCGACGAAACTGTACACTCTTTGCATTTTCACGGACTAAAAGAGTTCCTTATGTCTTAATTGAAGGGATATCAACACAATAAAAAAAGCAATGATTAAATAGGTCCAGTTTAAGAAGTAATAAGACCGGGTAAAATAAATCTGAAACACAACCCATATGCATAAAATAAGGCCTGCAAACAAGGACCATAGAAATGCATTTTTTTGATCACGAAACACCTTCATAAAGGCGATCAGATGCAAACCACCAATCATGACGACCAGTAATAAGCCGGGCATTAAAAAAGAAGAAAACTGAGTGCTGCTTAAAATTGAAACATCAAGCCCCCAAACACCTTTGCTATTAACCATCAGCAAAAGTCCAAAAGATATCACAGAGATGGCAACAAAACCGATTAACAACATCAAGAAGCGTTTCATGAAGTTTATTTTCGGTTAAGCTAAACAAACCGCTGCCGACGTTCAATGATTGAAGTCCGATTGTAAATTGATCTTCATCATCGGTAATGCAACTGTCTTATGATCAATGCGGCAAACGCTCTCTGATCTTTCCGTATACCCAGGTGCCTGCAATTGCACTCAACAACACAACAAGTACTACAACTGCACCCGAGCCAACCAATGCATACAAGGGTCCGGGACAAGCACCGGTTAAGGCCCAACCCAGTCCAAAAAGCAACCCACCATAAATCTGAGAAATGCTGAATTGTTTTTTGACAAATTCTATTGGTTCGCCATAAATGGTTTTAATATTGAATTTCTTGATAAGAAAAACTGAAATCAATCCTACTGTGACAGCAGAACCAATGACTCCGTACATATGAAAGCTCTGCAGCTTGAACATTTCCTGAATACGGTACCACGAAACGATTTCCGCCTTAACAAAGACAACTCCAAAAAGCAATCCAACAAGTGCATATTTGAAATTGTACCACCAGGGATGCTTCAATTCTGATTCATTGAAACAAACCGCATCCAATGATCGCATTTCAAAATCAGGATTTTGTTCCAAAAACTGATGATGTTGATCCTCCGTTGTATTGAGATTATTCATTTTGAATCAAAGTTTTAAGATAAAGGGTAAAATCAAGTTGGTCATTAAAAAACCTCCCACCATAAATGCGATAGTAGCTACCAGTGATGGACCTTGTAAATTGGACAAGCCCATTATAGAATGACCACTCGTACAGCCTCCGGCATAACGCGTACCAAACCCAACCATAAAACCGCCTACAATCATTAAAAGAAATCCTTTAAGCGTAAACAAAGCTTGCCAATTAAAAAGCTGCTCGGGAACCAATCCATTGATGTCATTGACACCATAGCCTGCCAATTCTTCAACCAAACGGGGATGAATTTGTATAGGTTCCGGATTAGGAAGAAAACTTGCTGCAAAAAAACTGCCCAGCACGATCCCCCCTACAAAAAAAAGATTCCACACTTCTTTCTTCCAGTCGTATTTAAAAAAAGGAACATTTGCAGGTATGCAAGCCGCACAAATATGCCGCATAGAAGATGAAATGCCGAACGTTTTATTGCCAATTAACAACAAAATGGGAACAATCAGCCCGATCATTGGTCCGGCAACATACCAGGGCCAGGGCTTTTGAAGAAATTCAATCATATCATTAAATGATTTAGGAATGTTCTGCAAATTACGACTTTGCCGAACGTTTTTACTGTGTTGTTTCCGAAGCCGACCATACCCAATATCGATAGGGATATGGTAAAAGAATAAACGCTATCAGGAGCCGGATCGATCGGCTTTCCATAAGTTCCGGATCAATGCCCCCATGGTTGCACCGTACAACATACTGTTCCAAGGACTGGAACTGATTGTACATCCTCCTTCGCAACCCCAAAAATACCAATAGGCAAAACCCAATACAGCGCCTGTAAGGATCCCGGGCAGATACCAAAAAAAACGTTTGATGTAGCTTATAATATCCATTCTTATTTAGTTACAGATGTGACCTCTTCGTAATCTATTTCTTCACTTCCTGCGTTGATGTTTTTGGTGTTTTTTGGCCCGGAACAAGTAACTCCACAGCAACTCCAATTCAATACCCCTTGTAACAGAAGTATACCGCCAATAACAGAAAGTACATACTGCCTGTATAAAAGACCTTGAACCAACGCAGCCAACCCTACGATTACGCGAAATAAACGCATCCCATTCCAATTTGAGATCATATTAATGCAAATATTGATTTAAGGATTGCCAAGCGCCTCCGTTGTATGCTTCTATCCCGGCTTTTTGAAGGATCCCGGCTGCCATGCTACTTCTCATTCCACTTGCACAACAAGTAATTACCGGCTTACCCTTGGTTTTTATTTCGTTGATACGCTGTTGAATGCGATCAACCGGAATATTCATTGCTCCCTTCAAATGTCCGCCGTTGTATTCGCCGGAGGAACGTACGTCCAAAATAATAGCACCTTGCTGGAGCAACTGTTTAAAATCGACCGATGGGCCGAACATTTTTTTGATGAATCCTATCATGATTTTTTAATTTATACGAGTTAATAATTTTAATCTGGTTTATAAAAGAGAGGTTGGACAAACATAATCGGTCAAACGAAACTTACCCGATTCCTTGATGGCCTTAAATCCGCCCCGCACATCAATCAAATGATCAAAACCGCGGGCCTTGAGTATGGAAATAAAGATCATGGATCTATAGCCGCCGGCACAATGAACATAAGCTGTTTTTCCTTTACCTGTAGGTATCAGTCCATCATTGATATGATCCAGAGGAATATTTTCAGCGATCATCATGTGTTCGCTGTCGTACTCGCTTTTTTTGCGTACATCAATGATCGTTATACCCTGATCTTGATCGAGTACTTCTGCCAATTGCTCGGCGGAAATCCGTTGAATGCGATCCACTTCTTTACCCGCATGAACCCAGGCTGCAAATCCGCCCTTCAAAAAACCGATGGAGCGATCATATCCCACTCTTGCCAACCGTGTAACAACTTCTTCCTCTTTGCCTTCGTCGGTAATAAGAAGAATTTCCTGCTGAATATCCGGAATCAAGGCTCCAACCCATGGAGCAAAATTTCCATTAATGCCGATATTGATGGCATTCGGAATAAATCCATTCGAAAACTGTTCCGCATCACGTGTATCCAAAATCAAAGCTCCTGTTTCGTTGGCAGCTGCTTCAAATGCTTCCGGAGTCAGCGACTGTGTACCGCGCTTAAGCACAGTTTCAATATTCTCATAACCCTTGATATTCATCAATACATTCAAAGGAAAATACTTTGGCGGCTCGGTTAAGCCTGTAAGAACTTCCTTAATAAAATCATCCTTGGACAGTTCTTTGCGCAAAGCATAATTCGTTGCTTTTTGGTTGCCCAGCTGATCGGACGTTTCCTTACTCATATTTTTACCGCAAGCACTACCTGCACCGTGTGCAGGGTACACAATAACATCATCAGGCAAGGTCATAATTTTTGTACGCAGAGAATCATAGAGATAGCCTGCCAATTTTTCCTGTGTAAGATCTGAAGCAACCTTTTGAGCCAGATCCGGCCGACCTACATCGCCAATAAACAAGGTGTCACCGGTAAACAAGGCCACTTCTTTGCCATGCTCGTCATTTAATAAATAGCAGGAGGACTCCATGGTATGACCGGGCGTATGCAATACACGGAATGAAATCTTTCCTAGACGAATCACCTCTCCATCCCGGGCAATATGCGCATCAAAACCGGGATTGGCGGTAGGTCCATAAACAATTGTTGCACCGGTATCTCTTGCCAGATCGATATGACCACTTACAAAATCGGCATGAAAATGGGTTTCAAAAACATATTTGATCCGGGCATTTCTACGTTTCGCCTTTTCGATATAAGGTTTAATTTCACGAAGCGGATCAATCACTACAGCCTCTCCATCACTTTCAATGTAATACGCTCCTTGAGCTAAACATCCTGTATAAATTTGTTCGATTATCATATCTGTTAATTTTTATTGATCAGTTGCAAAATTCTTTGATCCTACAAACACGACCTATGACTTTTGTCACAATAGCCGAAGTGTTCAGGATCAGGAAGGAAAAACAAGCTCTTTGATTAGTATCGCAACACTCATGAGCAGTACAAACCAACCAAAAAGAATCTTGAGTAAACGATTGTTGATTTTTTTTGAGAAAAATACACCGGCCAGAACACCTGCAATTGCTAATGCTGTTGAAATCAACAGTAAGTTCCAATTAAATTCCGTCTGTTTCATGCTGAATAAAAAGCCAAAGAGTGAGTTGATCGCAATGATGTGCAAGGAAGTTCCGATTGCTTTTCGCATAGGGATCTTCAACAACAAAACCAGCGCAGGAATAATCATAAAACCGCCGCCCGCACCCAGCAATCCGGTTACGAATCCAACAACCAATCCCGGTATCAACAAAAGCAAAGGACGGTGTATTGTGTCTTCATTGTCGGAAATTTCCGGGTCTTTTTGAGGTCGCATCATAAAAAAAGCAGACACAAACATCAACAAGGCAAATACCAACATTAGAAATGTGCCTTTCGCCACAGCGTGGGTTCCGATCGAAAAAACAACATCCGGCAGTTCGGGCAATACAAAATGGCGCGCAATAAAGATGGAGAATATAGACGGGATACCGAATAAGGATACGGCCTTGAAGTCAACCTGACGAAACATATATGCCCGCACCCCTCCAACAAGACTTGTTGCTCCAACAATGAACAAAGAGTAAGTTGTTGCTAATACAGGTTCAATTCCGAACAGATACACCAAAACCGGAACAGTTAAAATGGAACCGCCGCCCCCGGTCAAACCAAGCGACAAGCCTATCAATAACGCTGCCAGATATCCTGCAATTTCCATGTTGCAAAGATGAATGACAGAGACCACTTGTTAAGTGATTCAAATCACATACAAATCAATCAAAGCTTCAGAATCTCAATTGCATTGCGATGCAATTTTAGAGTGCCACGTTGCTCCATTTTTTTCAAAAGACGGGAAACCACTTCACGGGAAGTATTCAGTTCTGTGGCAATTTGCTGATGACTGATTTCAATTTTATTGGTATGTTCTGCCTCTTTTGCACGTTTCAGATAAAACTCCAGACGCTCATCCATGCTGCGGAAAGCCACATCATCGAGCGTTGAAAGCAACTCATCAAACCGTGCGCGGTATGTTTCGATGACAAACTGATACCAACTTTTGTATTGATGCACCCATTGAGCCATAACTTCAACCGGAACAAGCATCACCTCCGTTTCAGAGACCGTGCGGGCCATAACCGGACTTGGATCTTGTCGGGCTGCGCAGACCATTGACAAAGCGCAGGCTTCGCCGGGATGCAAATAATACATCAGGAACTCATTACCCTCCTCATCCTCCCGATACACTTTTACCAATCCGCTCAGTACCAACATCGTACTCCGGATAAATTGTCCTTTGCGCATCAAAGTGGCGCCGGCTTCATAGGTACGGCGCTCTCCCACCATTTCAATTTCATGAATCAAGGATGGCTCAAAGAGGGGAAATTGATTGTGTAAAGTCTGTTCCGACGAAGACGGCTCATGCATAACATCCAAATTAATATTTAAAAGATTTACAAAATAAAAGAAATAAACCCTGTAGCGACGAAACAATCTTTTTGAAATTCCTGCCGCCTCCAATTCCTTTATAAAATATATTTGAAGTCTATGTCTCCGCTTTTTGCATCCTATCAGGATCAATTGATTGAAGCCGGCTGCGATGAAGCCGGCAGAGGTTGTTATGCAGGTCCGGTATTTGCAGCTGCGGTCATCCTTCCGCCGGAATTTTATCATCCGCTTTTAAACGATTCGAAACAGGTGAAAGAACAACAACGGATCGAATTAAAATCTATCATTGAAGAAAAGGCCCTCGCCTACGCGGTGGCTCAGGTAGATGTAGCTGAAATTGACCGCATCAATATTTTAAAAGCCTCCATCAAAGCGATGCACTTAGCGATTGATCGCTTGAAGACAAAACCACAACTCTTGTTAATAGACGGAAACCGCTTTCTGAAATACAAGAACATCCCGCATCAATGCTTTGTAAAAGGCGATGGCCGATTCGCGTCAATAGCGGCAGCCAGTATTCTGGCAAAAACCTACAGGGATGCCTATATGCAGGAATTACATTATGCATATCCTCAATACAAATGGGACAAAAACAAAGGCTATGGGACACTAGACCACAGAAATGCCATAACCATCCACGGACTCTGCGACCACCACAGAAAGTCGTTTAATATCAATCCTCAAAGCGAAGCGCTTTTTAAATAAAACAAGAATCTATTCAAACCACGAAACGGCAATTCTTCTTTATGAGCATACTGCAAGCGACCCCATTTCATCTAGCAACACAAATAATTTGAGATCGATAAAGTAACCGAACAACTACTACAAAGCACATTCCAGATCATGCGACCTGCATGAACAGAAAAGCCCCGCTATGAGCGGGGCTTTTTATTGGGCTTCAATTTTTTTGTTGTTTCTTATAGTCCGTTTTCTAATGGTACAGAAGCCGATTGGTTTTCATTGGATTGGGTTTTCGGTTGGTTTCAGAGATATTGGTTTTAGTGTTCTTCAACAATTCGGTCTTTTAATAGATATTGGATCTTGGTTTTTGTCAGGTTCAACTTGGCTTTTTAAGGGATATTGTTTTCGGTTTTTGTTGGGATTTTGGATTTTCTTTTTTGGTTACGTTTTCGTTTCTGATGTAATATTAGCCCGCATTTTCAAGCTATTCAAAGAATTTCAGCTCTCGTTTCAGGAATTCAGCAGTTCTATAAGGTTCCGGTAAGGGTTTGCCCTTAATTAGGGCACGATACAAATGAATGGAGTCCGTTTTTTGACACACCCGAATCAGGGTTTAGGAATAACATCAGAATCTTCTTCGAAAAAAGAAGGGCTACCCTTGAGTTGAATCCGGGTGCCAATAGACAATGCCAACCCTGTTTTACTGAAATCCCATTCTTTACGAACCCCCTTAAATGGAATTGTAAAATTATAAACACAAGAAGCTTCTTCACTCCGATCCTGTGTAGTAGCGGCCCATAACACGTACGTATACCTTTTATCTGATCCCAGAAATGCAGCACCTCTTACTTGTTTTGGCAATTGAAGTTTTCGTGTTCGTTCAGCATCAAACATCTTTCCATACAACAGATCAGATATTGTTCGAACAGCAAACCATTGGTTTGTCTTGCGCAACCCTGTCTGCAAAACCTGCGGATTCGACAGATCTTCATACAAGCCCATCTTATTGAAAACAGCATTCTTATCTGCCCCATCCCCCAACCCGTATTTATATGTTTGCAGGATGCCGGACACCTGCGACAACACATGGCACTTAATGATAAAATTGGACGCCGCTACTTCGTCCCCCCAGATTTGATGGACCTGCTCACGTGCAAGATCCACTTCGGTTACAATGAATTTTTTAAGCGGATAGCGCCGTCCATCATAGTCAAAACGAAGCAATACATTGGACAATTTATCTTTATATGCCAAATGAATATCAACCATAGCATCGGAATGACGTTGATAAATGCGTGAACCGGACGTTGAACTGCCGGTTACTGCTTGGTAATGCGGATAGTCGTGGTAGGAAACTACATCAAAATAAGCACCGCCCTTCAGCGGATAAGATGGATTGACCGATCCGTCAACAGGATTATCAGTATTACGTAACAAAACATCCAGAAAAGAGGGATAACCAATGCCACCTGTGCATACATAAGAATCCGGACACAGTGTTTTAATGACTTCCCATGAAATTCGCAGCATCCGAACGTAGTAGTAAACCGGAGCATTGAGATTACTAAGATCACAGGGCTGCGGATTCACATTCCACCAGGAGTTGGAGGACTTCTCATTTTTCCAACCGGCAGACGCATGGGTAAAATCAGGTTCATTCATCACTTCCCAAAATTTTACATACGAACCATAAATGCTCACCGCCTTGAATAAATAAGCGGCATACGTGTTAGCTGGATTGATCATTCGCTTTCTCTTGTCGATCCAGATCGGCTCATACAATCCCTTGAACAATTTTGCTTTTTTACTGCACCCATCAAACAACGTATCCCACAAATGAAAGGGGCCTTTGTTGCGATAACGGATGCTATCATTCGGTTCCCCTACAAACACTGTCATGTCTTGCATCTGCAGCCGATCACGATACACCTGAAACTCATGCAATCGTGCTTCCTGACCAAAACCTGAAATGAGTCGATCTGGAAGTGAAAGTCGAATGGTACGACTACCGGCAGCAAAAGCCAACTCAGCGACTTGTACATCAGAGAGATGCCGACCGAAATAACCCATATTGGAACCATAAGCATAGTATCCTTCGTAAAGAAGAGTGCTCTTAAAATCGTTGGCTGTACCGGAATCATAACCCGCAAGATCGCCGGGAATAATACGTTGATTAAAGGAGGAACTCGACAACGATTGAATAAAACGACGACTCTGGAGTCTATCTGAAAAAACAATAAATAAGAAGATTGTGGCTAATAACAAACCACTCAACAACCAGTAAATTCGTTTCATATGCATTTGAGGTAAGAGCAAACAAGCTTTCTTTCAAAAGTAATCATAGCAGAAGGAAGTACACAACTGCAAATGAAATATTTATCAAAGACATTATCTTTATTGCACATCCGAAAGTCACTTAAACAACGTACTAAATGGTATCAGTATTTAAATCAGTTCTCGTGGGATCAGCCTTACTGATATCGATTGGTTATTTTGTTTTGTATGGCAGAGAATGGAATTCGTTTCAATCAGATGCACTGAGTTATCACACCTATTTAACAGCGACTTTTATTTATCATAACCACCACAAGATCGATTCGGTTGCACCGGACAGGGAGATTCCGCCAAAAATAGCAGCCGACATCAAGGCTTTCGGAAATTTTCCTCCAACACCCAAAGGTTATCACATCATCCCCTATTCTTATGGAACAGCATTGATGGAATTGCCCTTTTTTTTAATTGCTCACAGCTATGAACGACTGAGCGGAAAAAAAGCGAACGGTTATACCGCACCCTACAATTATATGCGAAAGGCCGCAAGTATTTTTTATGCCCTCCTTGGCTTGCTCCTGATCTACAAGATGCTGGCTCGCTACTTCTCAACGGACCTCAGTCTGTTTACAACCATTACAATGCTGCTCGGAACCAATGTATTCTGGTTTACATTGAAACAATCGGGCATGTCACATATTCCTTTGTTTTTTTTAAATGCAGTGCTCTTGTATGCCACGATTCGCATGTACGAAATTGGAACATGGTCTTATTTTGCAATGACCGGATTGGCATTAGGGATGATCGTTGCAACCCGACCGCCGGATGGCATCATGCTATTGATTCCCTTGTGCTATGGCATCATATCTAAAAAACACATTCTACAAAGAATACAATGGATAAACCGTCATAAAAAAAATATTTTCGTTGCTATTGGATGCTTTTTATCGGTACTCATTCCGCAAATGTTATATTGGAAAATTTTTGCCGGCACTTATCTTTTTAACAGCTACATCAATCAAACGTTTGATTGGCTCAACCCCCAAATTGTGAAAGGGCTGTTTTCCGCTCAAAATGGATGGCTTTTTTATACCCCTGTGATGCTGTTTGCCATTTTGGGCATGTTCCTTGCCAAAAAAATCGAACCCTTCCGGACGGCCCTCTACATTCTTGTCCCGCTCTATATCTATATTATTTATTCCTGGTGGTGCTGGTATTACACAGGAGGTCTGGGCTCAAGGCCGATGATCCACTTGTACCCGTTGTTATCCCTGCCATTAGCGGGAATACTGCAATACTTTTCTGAAAAAAGATTTAAAATTCGGTTGGCCGTATATGCAGTGCTGTTTTTTTGTATAACCGTAAATCTCTGCCATAGTGTTCATGCTGCAGAAAAAAAACTTTGGAGCCAGGATGCAAATCCATCTTTTGTTGTTGGCACCCTATTCAAAAAGAACATCAGCTACAACGATCTGGTTTTGTTCGATACAGAAAATTGGCAGCCTAAAGAAAAAGATTTATCTGCACTAAAAAATGAAACCTGTATACTACCGCATGATCTAAGCTCTATTGCAAATACCTATTGGACAACACCTCAGATGGATCCGTTTCCAAAACCAATTTGCACCGTCACAATTTCTGAAAACCACAACAACATGCAATGGATCAAAGCAGAAGCGGTTTTGGCATCTCCTGAAAAGATAACGGATCTTTACTTACAACACAGACTGGTAGTGGATGTCATGCGTGGCAACCGAAAATTATTCACAAGCAGTATTCGCATCAATAACAAACTGGGTCATGAACTCATTCCAGGCACTCATTTGAACTTAATGCAGTTTAAAACAAACACCTGGAGCACCTTGTCTTTTTTTGTCCCGGTTACGCACCGTTTAAATCAAGGCGATGTAATTCAATTGTACATCTGGAACCTTCCTTTACAAAAATTATACGTCAAAAGACTCTGTCTTCAGCTTTTCACCAAACGAACGTAGCCGGGTTGTACCAACCATTGAACGAATACACGAAGGGAATACCGGCAAAACGACCCGATCAAGCAGGATCTGCAAATCCGTTTCCGGCACATCAAAAGCATCAGAAAGTAAAATCAGGCTATTCCTTCAATTGGGCCTTAACGCAACGTTCCGTCATTTATACTAATTTTGGGCCTTACAGTTCACGTATGTTTAAAGAAAAGTTGATCATCATAACAGCTCCGTCAGGCGCCGGAAAAACATCGATTTCGAAACACTTGATGGCATCCTTTCCACAGTTGGCCTTTTCTGTTTCTGCTGCAACAAGGCCGCCCCGCGCCAACGAAAAAGATGGTGTAGATTATTATTTTATCAGCGCTGAACAGTTTCAGGAAAAAATCAGAGAGGAAGCTTTTATCGAATGGGAAATGGTTTACGAAGGGAAATATTACGGCACTTTAAAAAGTGAGGTCAACCGAATCTGGAACAATCAACAGGTTCCGGTATTAGACATTGATGTAAAAGGGGCTTTGCATGTCCGCGATCTGTATCCCGGTCAAACACTTTCAGTTTTTATAGAACCGCCTTCTTTGGAAGCGTTACGAAACCGCTTACAGAGCCGAGGTACCGAAACGGAAGCATCGCTCAATACCCGATTGAATAAAGCGGCCTATGAAATTTCGTTCAAACATGAATTTGACCATGTTATTCTAAACGACAAGCTGGAAACAGCATGTGCATTGGCCAAGGAGATCGTTTCGGCTTTTTTGAACGATTAACAATTGGCGATTCCTCTTAAAAACATTAGTTTTAACAATATGAACTGGTATTTACTCATAAGTATTGGTGCAACGCTTCTCCTCACCGGATTTTTTTTCGGTCTCGAAACAGCTTTCGGTGCAGCAAACCGTTTTTCGGTTGAGCTGAAAAAAAAGCAAGGTATTGCAAGTGGCCGCATTCTGAGTCAGTTCATCGAAAACCCAACCCGGTTCATTGGCTCTATTTTGGTTGGAATCACCATTTGCTTTGTTCTGTACGGACTGCTGGTAACCCGTTTTCTTGACCCCATGTGGAAAGAACTACCCGGTATTTTCCAAGGAGCCTTATTGCGTATTGTTCTGGAAACCGCTGTGGCCGCGCTTTCCCTGTTGTTGATTACCTTTTTTTTCAAGGCTGTTTTTAAAGCCAGAAGCAACAGTCTGTTTTCCTTTTTTTCACGCGCAAGTAATTTCTTTTACAATCTGTTCTCACCTGTTGCCGGAGCATTTGTGAATTTGACAGGCTGGATCTTAAAATATCTCTTTGATTTTAAGATCAACGAAAAGAAAGAGGCGTTCAACCGGATTGATCTGGAACACTTCATCCAACAAAGCCGCGAAAACAACGAAACAACACAAGATTTAAACACGGAATTATTTGAAAATGCACTTTCCTTACCGGGTGTGAAAGTCCGGGAATGCCTTATCCCCCGAAAAGAAATCATTGGTGTTGAAATTGCTTCATCGATCGAACATTTAAAACAAAAATTCATTGAAACGCAACTGAGCAAAATGATCATCTATGAAGGGAACATCGATTCCATATTGGGATATGTTCACCAACTTGACCTGTACCGCAAACCTAATGACATCTCTTCCGTTTTACATCCAATCCCCGCCGTTCCCGAAAGCATGGGCGCTACCGACCTGATCAATCAATTTACCCGTGAACGCAAGAGTATTGCATGGGTGGTAGATGAGTTTGGCGGAACAAGCGGTATCGTTACGATGGAAGATCTGCTCGAAGAAATTTTCGGAGAGATTCAGGATGAGTACGACACAGAGGAATTTGTTGAAAAACAACTTGCGGAAAATGAATTTATTTTCAGCGGAAGGCTTGAACTGGACTTTCTAACAGAAAAATACAACCTCGATTTCAAGGACGAAAGCGAATCCGAAACCTTATCGGGCTACATCGTAGAACATCACGAAACCATTCCAAAGGCAAAAGAACGAATCATCATCGACAACTATGAATTCGACATCATAAGCGTCAATGATACCCGGATTGAAACGGTTAAAATGAAAATACTGCACTAAGAACGAAAAAAGACCGATGCGCTTGCCGATCAGCGCTCACATACTCCGCTTATAAATTTAGATTGCATCCTATCCCTGTTTCTTTTAACTTGTAGTTTTAAACGAAACAGTTATGAGGGTCCTACTTACCATTCTTATTTTTCTTGCTACATCCCTTTTTTGCACAACCATTCAGGCACAAACCAAAAACGCGAATGGGACTCCCGGCGACACCATCAAAAAGCCGATAAGCAAACCCGGTCTTTCCGAAAAAGTTAAAACGAGCAAAAAACACGACGGTCTGTTCACCCTCTATCAGGACACCCTAACCGGAAGCCTTCAGCTGTATATCAAAAAAGATCAGTTGCAGAAGGAATTCATTTATCAAAGCTTTTCTTTAAGCGGTCCAACCCGTTTTTACTTGCATCAAAGCATGCACAGATCGACGTTTATTTTTCAAATTAAAAAAGCCTACGACAAACTTGAATTTTCCATTGTAAACACCCGTTTTTATTACAATCCCGAGAGCCCGATCAGCAAAGCGGCGAATGTGGATGTTTCGGATGCTGTATTCTACAGCGAAAAATTCAGTGTCGAAGACTCATCGGGCTATTTACTGAATGTAGACGGATTGTTTTTAAGTGAAAAACTTGATCCCGTAAAACCACAACAGGCTCCGGGCCCGGGCTTTTCACTTGGGAGCTTAAACCCTTCAAAAAGCAAAGTAAGCAATCTGCGATCTTACCCCAACAATACAGATGTGATGGTTGATCTCGCCTATGACAACCCTGTCCCTGGCGCACCGGGAGGGAAAGACATTACCGATGCCCGCTATGTACGTATAAAACTGCAACATTCGTTTCTGGAAATGCCCAAAAACGATTACAAGCCCCGATTCGATGATCCAAGAGTAGGCTATTTTATGAGCGAAGTAGATGACATGACCTCCAACGCCATCACGAATTACCGAGATGTCATACACCGCTGGCATTTAAAGAAAAAAAATCCCGATGCGCTCCTGAGTGAACCGGAAGAACCCATTATTTTTTGGATTGAAAACACAACACCCCTGGAATACCGCGCCATCATCAAAGCTGCGGGTGAACGGTGGAACGAAGCATTCGAAAAAGCAGGATTTAAAAATGCGGTCGTTTTAAAACAAATGCCGGATGATGCAGATTGGGATCCGGCCGATATCCGGTACAATGTTATTCGATGGGTATCTTCGGCCTATCCACCCTATGGCGCCATCGGTCCTTGTTTCGTAAACCCGCGAACAGGACAAATTCTTGGAAGCGATATCACGATTGAATGGGCCAGTGGCGGTCAGATTCCTTTCAAAGACGTGCTGGAGGAAAACGGAGTCGGTAGCGGCGCATCTTTTATGTTACCCCACGGAACCTTTGTTCCGGAAAGAAGTTGCAACATCGGGAATGCACTTACGCAGGAATTAATGGCAGGAATTACTTTAATCCAAACAGGAACAGAAAGTGGGGATCAGGATCAAGTCCGATTGGCTCATGAACAGTTCCTCTATTATCTGGTACTACATGAAATGGGTCATACCCTGGGCCTCCAACACAACATGAAAGCCAGTCAAATGTTGAGTCCGCAGGATGTCCATCAAAAATCCATCACGCAAAAAAAAGGCCTCATGGGCTCTGTTATGGACTACCCCTGTGTCAACATTCATAGCGACCGTACAAAACAGGGAGACTACTATTCAACGAAGCCGGGTCCCTACGACCATTGGGCTATTGAATTCGGGTATCGTGAGTTCAATGAACAACATGAAAAAGAAGGTCTTTCCAATCTGCTTCGCAGAAGTCATGAACCGGAACTTTGCTTTGGAAATGATGCAGATGATATGCGTAGTCCCGGTAATGGAATCGATCCAAGAGTCATGATTAACGACATGAGCAACGACATGATCACCTATGCCGAAGACCGATTTCGTTTTGTAAACCAGGCAATGAGCAAACTGGTTGCGAAATATGCCAAACAGGACCGGTCGTATATGGAGGTGAGAGCAAGATACAATGTGTTGCACAACCAAAGAGTCAGTATGGCCAATGCGGTTAGTCGGTATATTGGAGGCGTTCAGGTAGACCGGAGTTTTCCGGGGCAGCAAGCCAACAGTAAACCGTTTCGTGTAACGCCGTTCCTGTATCAGAAAAAAGCCATGGCCTTTCTCAACAAACAGGTATTTGCACCCGATGCTTTTGAAGCCGACAAACCCGTTCTGCCCTATTTACAACAACAAAGAAGGGGTTATAATTTTTATGGCTCTCCCGAAGACCCCAAGCATACAACAACGATATTGAGCCTGCAAGTCAATGTCCTGGCACAAGTACTGCATCCAAATACCCTACGAAGAATCAACAACAGCAGTTTGTATGGAAACAGCTACGGGGCAACAGAGGTGTTAAATGATCTGGTGGCGGGGATTTTTAAAGCCGACTTGAACAGCAGTGTGAATTTATACCGACAAAACCTTCAAACAGAGTTTGTAAAAATGTTAATCGGAATCAAGGATGCTAAAACAGGCTACGACAGCCCGTCACAAAGTGCCGTGTTTCTGACGCTGAAAAAAATAAAATCCATGTTAAGTTCAATAGCCACACCGGACGAAAACACCCGTGCGCACCGAACGACGTTGGTTTTTATGATCGATCAGGCGATAAACCTTCCATAAGGACCAGCGGACGAAGACCGCATAAGGTTGTTTGGCTTTGTAGTACATTTGCTCCTGAATTTTTATCACGTGGCTCAAAGTAATTCCGAAAGAAGGTCGCTTTTTAAACGCATCAGTAGCAAAAACCCGGTTGAAGAACCGGCTGAAATGAGCTTTATTGACCATTTAGAGGAATTGCGTTGGCATATCATACGTGCTTTGATCGCCGTAGTCATAGGATCCATCCTTGTACTCGTCAAAATTGACTATGTGGTCAACAACATCTTTATGGGTCCTGCTCACAACGACTTCATTACCTATAGGTGGCTTTGTTCCATTGGTCAAAAACTTCACGTTCAGGATTTATGTTTGGGGGACTTTGTTATTCGCTTTCAGAGTAATGCGATGACGGAGCAATTCCTTACAACCTTTACCGTAGGTTTTACGGGAGGTTTCATTTTGGCCTTCCCTTATGTTTTTTGGGAGATCTGGCGATTCGTACGGCCGGCACTGAGCGATAAAGAACGCAAAGGAACAACCGGAGCCATTTTATGGATCTCCGTCTTGTTTTTTTTAGGTGTGGCCTTCGGGTATTTGATTATGACCCCGTTCATGGTCAACTTCTATTCCAATTATTCATTGAGTCCTTTAATTGAGTTCAGACCAACTATCAGCGATTATTTCGAGAATCTGATCTATCTCACAGTGGGAATCGGACTCCTGTTCCAATTGCCCGTGGTCGTAATGTTGCTGACACGTGTCGGCATTTTATCCCCTGCCACCTTACGTAACATCCGCAAATATGCATTTGTTGTGATTCTGATTCTGGCGGCAATTATTACCCCGTCCACAGATCCTTTTAGTCTGGCACTTGTCACAATACCCCTGTATCTCTTATATGAATTCAGTATCGCTCTGAGCATGCGTATCTACCGAAAACAAATGCGTGAAGCCGAATTGGAATTATGGGATTAAAAGACAGTATTTTTACATTTTAAACATCAATTATGAATACCCCCTTTGACTTACAAAAACCCGTTGCTATAGGTTGCGACCATGCAGGATTTGACTACAAGGAAGACCTCATCTCGTTTTTGGAAGGGAATGGCATTGCATTCAAAGATTTTGGCGCTTTTTCAACAGAAAGTGTAGACTATCCGGATTTTGCCCATCCCGTTGCAAATGCCGTTGAACAAGGAGAAGCAGCCTTTGGCATTCTTCTATGCGGAAGCGCTAACGGTGTAGCCATTACAGCCAACAAACATCAGGGTGTACGTGCCGCCATATGTTGGGGTGAAGAACTGGCCCAACTGGCAAGACAGCACAATAACGCCAACGTGATTTGTATTCCTTCACGCTTTGTACGGGAAGGAGATGCCGAAAAAATGGTTCATACGTTTATGAACACCCCATTTGAAGGTGGAAGACACGAAAAAAGAGTAGGTAAAATTTCCTGCTGATCTGTATTTTGAATTGTTGCACGCATGATCAATAAAAACGCACAAGAATCCTGTGCGTTTTTATTTTTTAAGACCTTCTTCACGATAAAAAGAGGATCAACAACTGAGCTGCAATGATGCGCAGGATCATCGTCAACGGATATACCGTTGCATAAGTTACATTAGCGACTTCGTTTTTAGCCAACTGCGTTGAAAAAGCCAATGCTGGAGGATCTGTACTCGCACCAGACAACAATCCACAAATTTCAAAGTACGTTTTTTTAAAAAACTGATGAGCGATCAATCCCACAATCACCAGGGGCAGAATCGTAATTGAAAGTCCCATACCAACCCATTGCCAGGCGTTAGAACCTTCAAAAGCATGATGCAGGTTTTGACCGCTGCTCAAGCCTACACTCGCCAGAAAAAGGGCAATACCCAATTCACGCAACATTAAATTGGCGCTGTTGGTCGTGTATTGATTTAAATAAATATTATTACCGTAACGGCTCAGTAAAAGTGCAATGATCAAAGGGCCACCGGCCAGTCCGATTTTTACCGGAACCGGCATATTGAAAAAATACAATGGAATACTACCCAGAATCACGCCGGCTACAATTCCCAGAAAAATTGGCGCGATGTCCGGAACATCAAGACGTTTCATTTCGTTCCCGACCGTTTTCGTCACCAGGTTGACACCTTCTTTCGTGCCTACCACTTTCAGGTTGTCGCCCAACTGTAAAATAATATCTCCATGAGGCACCATTTCTACACCGGCCCTGGTTAAACGGGTAAGTGTAAAATCATGCTGATGCAAAGCGGCAATATCACCCAATCGCTTGTGTGTAACTAGAGGCTGTGTAACAACAATGATCCTCGAGATCAACTCACTTTGTGGAGCTTCTTTCAAATTGACAGAAGCCTCCTCACCGATGATGAGTTTCAGCATCGGTACCTGTTCTTTATGGGCAACAATCAGCAATACGTCATCTTCCGAGAGAATGATCTGGGGAGTAGGCGTAATAATTGAACCCTTATGAAACATCCGGGAAACGACAATAGGCTCCTTGAGTAAATCAAAAATGGCACGTAATGGTTGACCGATGAGTTGCTTATTTTCCAATTTCAAATGAATCGAAACCGGTCGATTAGACCTAAGCACTTCCAGCTTTCGGTGAAATTCTCTTTCCTTTTCCAAATCAACACGCAGCAGTAATTTCAAAATCAAAATAGCACCAATGATTCCAAATACACCAAAAGGATAAGTTAAAGCATATGCAAGTGTTATAAAGGAGGAATCAGTTGCTGCCAGATGTAGATCCTTTGCTGCCGCTTGTGCAGCCCCTAAACCAGGCGTGTTGGTAACGGCACCACTCATGATACCGGTCATGACCGAAATCGACTGGCCCGATAAGTAATAAAATAAGACCGTAAGCACAACACCCAACAGTACCACCGCAGCCGCCAATCCGTTAGTGACAATCGCATTTTTTTTGAGTGAGGCAAAAAAACCGGGGCCAACCTGCAATCCGATCGAATACACAAACAAGATCAAACCAAACTCTTTTAGAAAGTGGCCGGTTTCCGGATGAATGATGATGCCGGCATAAGAAAGTGCTATGCCCATAAAAAGAACCCAGGTAACCCCCAATGAAATTCCAAACAACCTGAGTCGTCCCAACCAAATACCAATTGCAATTGCAAGACCAAATACAATTACGGTTTGCGAAATGCTTTCTTCGGTAATCAGTTTGATCAACCAATCCATAAAAAAAGATTTAGAATGCAAAAGTAATGGCGTTGCTGAAGCCGAAAGCTAACTTTTATCATGTATGAGAAAGATGTAATACAGTCCAATGCAGCAAAAACAAACAATTGTTCATTATGCATTCTGCTTAATAAAAAAAGGTTTGCATGCAAAAAATGCATACAAACCTCCGGATCGAACTATTATTTTTTGCTACCAGCCCAGTATCCATGCAAAGACCAATGGTGCAACGATCGTGGCATCACTTTCAATGATAAACTTGGGTGTGTGAATATCCAATTTCCCCCATGTGATTTTTTCATTGGGAACGGCCCCTGAGTAAGAACCATAAGAAGTGGTGCTATCGCTAATTTGACAGAAATAACTCCAAAACGGCACATCATGCCATTCCAGATCCTGATACATCATGGGCACCACGCAAATCGGAAAGTCGCCTGCAATACCACCTCCGATCTGAAAAAACCCGACTCCTTTTCCGGAGGAATTAGCACGATACCACTCGGTAAGCCAAACCATGTACTCAATACCACTTTTAACGGTATCGGCTTTAAGCTCACCCTTCACCACATAACTGGCAAAAATATTTCCGGTGGTACTATCCTCCCATCCCGGCACTACGATAGGAATATTTTTTTCGGCAGCCGCCACGATCCAGCTGTTTTTGGGATCGATTTCATAATACTGACGGAGCTCCCCGCTGAGTACTGTTTTGTATAAAAATTCGTGAGGGAAATAACGTTCTCCTTTAGCTTCAGCCTCTTTCCATTGCTTTACAAGGTGTTTCTGCAAACGGCGAAACGCTTCTTCTTCCGGAATGCAGGTATCTGTTACACGGTTGTAATGATTTTCCAGCAAATCCCATTCATCCTGAGGAGTCAGGTCACGATAATTGGGCACTCGCTTGTAATGACTGTGAGCAACAAGATTCATGACATCTTCTTCGAGGTTGGCTCCTGTACAGCTGATGATATCCACTTTGTTTTGACGGATCATTTCGGCAAGAGAAATGCCCAGTTCGGCTGTACTCATGGCTCCTGCCAGTGTAACCATCATTTTCCCACCTTCATTGATGTGTGTTTCATATCCTTTTGCTGCATCCACAAGAGCAGCAGCATTGAAGTGCCTGTAATGATGTTGAATGAATTGTGAAACGGGTCCTTTGTTCATGATTGATGCGTTTAAAAGTTGCCGCCTTCAGATCCCGATATCATTTCGGGAGACGCTGCGAAAATGGTGCAAAAGTACAAGAATGCAATTACATGCAAAGATTAGATTCATAGACGAACGAGAAGCGGTCTTAGAATCCAATTAATAACCGGTTCTTCCCCAAAACGATGCCTGACTCAGCTCAAACCAACCCTCTCAGATTTTAATTCGTTCGTTGAAACCTTCGAAAAAAGCATTTGTTACCTTTGTGTTCTAAAACTGAATGGTATGCTGCTCTTTCGAAAATTCGCATTTGATGCGGCACATTTTTTACCCCATGTACCGGAAGGGCACAAATGCCGGGAAATACATGGCCACACGTATCATCTTACCATTTTTCTGGAAGGTGCGCCCGATCCCGTTACCGGTTGGGTTATGGATTTTGCAGCGTTAAAAACAGTGATTGAGCCTGTGATCCAAAAGGTTGATCATAAGTTTCTGAATCACATCCCCGGTCTTGAAAACCCTACATGTGAGCACATTGCAATCTGGCTATGGGACCAGATCAAGCCAATTGTTCCGCTCTTGAAAAAAGTGGAGTTGCATGAGACGCCCACATCAGGAGTTGTTTATGAAGGGTTTTGATAAAAACGTTTGAATTGTTTCCCAATACCGTTGATCCCGATCGAACAAAACTATACAAACATGAATTATCTGGCCCACGCATACCTGTCATTTGAGAATAACGAAACACTTACGGGCAACCTGATCAGCGATTTTGTGAAAGGGAAAAAACAATTTGATTATCCGGCAGGCATCCAAAAAGGGATCACACTCCATCGTGCAATTGACACCTTTACAGACAGCCATCCGGCAACACATCATGCCAAAACAATTTTCCGGGCTGCTTACCGGTTGTATGCCGGCGCATTTGTGGACGTGGTATTCGATCATTTTCTGGCCGATGACGAACAGCATTTCACAGATGAATCACTAAAAGAATTTGCAAGCAATACCTACACTGCGCTGGAATCATTTTCCGCTTATTTTCCGGAACGGTTTGCCGCTATGTTCCCGTATATGAAAAAACAAAATTGGCTCTATCATTACCGCAGCAAATGGGGCATCGAACAAAGTATGGGCGGGGTTGTACGTCGTTCTGCCTATCTGAATGAAAGCGATACAGCCTATGCATTGTTTCAGGAACATTACAAGGAACTTAAAACATGCTATCTGGATTTTTTCCCGGAACTGCATACGTTCGCCCAGGAACAGTACCACAGGGTCCATCTCACATCCTGAACCGACTTGTCACTTTGCATCCGGCCTGACATTACTTTTTCAACATAAGGAAGGAAAATGCTTGAATCGTTCAAAACAGGCTTTTTCCAACATTTCACGGTCATCGGGATGTGCAATGTTGATCAGCATTTTAGCGCGTTGTCGTAAATTTTTTCCGTATAAATTCGCTACACCATACTCTGTAACTACATAGTGAATATGCCCACGGGTCGTTACCACACCGGCGCCCTGCTTTAAAAAGGGAACAATCCGGTTCACACCTTTGGCGGTCCTTGAGGTAAGGGCAATAATTGGTTTCCCTCCTTCACTGAGTGCCGCTCCTCTGATAAAATCCATTTGTCCGCCAATGCCACTGTATTGTGAAGATCCGATACTATCCGCACAAACCTGACCGGTCAAATCCACTTCAATGGCACTGTTGATCGCCACTACTTTTGGATTGCGCCGTATCACATGCGGATCGTTGACGTAGTCAATATCAAGAAATACAAAGGCCGGATTATCGTGCACATAATCATATAATTTTCTGGTACCGATAGCAAAACCGGTTACTGTTTTATTAGGATGGATTCGTTTTTTGGCATTATTGATTACATCCATTTCAAAAAGATCCACAATACCATCACTGCACATTTCGGTATGAACACCTAAGTCTTTGTGATTCCGTAACGAACGCAAAACCGCATCCGGTATGGTTCCAATACCCATTTGCAAGGTGCTGCCGTCATCAATCATCTCTGCAACATAACGACCGATTTTTAACTCATCCTCTCCCACTTTCGCGCCATAATCCACCTCGGGTAAAGCCTCCTCGTGATATACAAAATGGTCGATACGGGTAGCGTGAATCAAACTGTCTCCGTGTGTTCGGGGCACATTCGGATTCACAAGCGCAATAATATGCTTGGCGGTATTGACCGCACTTCGGGCAATATCAACAGACAACCCTAAAGAGCAATAACCATGCAAATCGGGTGGTGATACCTGAACCAAAGCCACATCAATGGGCATGATTCCCTTCTTAAACAAATCCGGAATATCACTTAAAAACACTGGTATAAAATCTGCCCGTCCTTCATTCACAGCCCTGCGAACAGATTCGGAAACAAACATGCAGTTAATATTGAAGATACCTTCATACTGCGGCTTATCGATTTCAATATCACCCTGAACGGTGATGAATGTAAGTTCCACATCAGACAAACGATGCGCTTCTTTTGCCAGCTCGCGCAACAGATACAGTGGTGTCTGCGCACTTCCCTGTACAAACACGCGTGATCCCGACTGAATAACCGAAAGTGCCTCCTGAGCTGTATGATACTTGATCTCTTTATACATAACCGATTGTTTTGAAATGCAATAATAAAGAAGAGATTTTCAACACGTTATGATTTTTAACAGTAGTGCAACTGACAAATTACAGCGCGAAAATGTACTTTTGCCGTTGCCTGCAATCTTAATTTTATTGCATCAAACAGGAATTCGATACCTACAAACAACAAATACAGTTACCAAAGATTCCGGTATATCAAGGACCGGAATGAACAAGCATAAAAGAAAAAACTCATGTATAAATACACCGTCATGAAAAAATTGCTCAGTCTCTTCATCGTTCTGTTGCTATCCATAACGATCCGGGCCCAAATGACGGGAAGCAAATTTCCGCCCTTGGACAAATCGCCGATGGACATGGCCTATTACCCTGTCAATTATCCCATCCTCCGTATCCAGCCCAATAAAACAGCAGACCCATTGATTGCACGTGTGATCTACAGCAGACCTCAAAAAAATGGCCGAAAAGTTTTTGGAGAATTGGTAGAGGATGGCAAAATATGGCGACTGGGAGCAAATGAAGCCACAGAAATCGAATTTTACCGCGAAGTGATTATTGGAAATAAAAAAATTAAAAAGGGTCGCTATACCTTGTACGCACTTGAAAACAAAGAAACTTGGACACTGATACTTAATTCTGAAACGGATATATGGGGTGCTTTTAAATACGATGCAGGCAAAGACCTCCTAAGAGTTGTATGTCCTGTAATGAGAACCGATGAATTAACAGAAGCATTCACTATATTTTTTGAAAAAAATTCTGAAAAAAGCATCTTCCTGACAATTGCCTGGGATGACGCCATCGTTAAACTTCCCATTTCATGGACAGACCTAAAACCGACCTCTAAAAAATAACAGGCCCGTTCAGCAATCAGCCAGATCAACTCCCGGCCTGACTTGTTGCTTCAGGACCCCATTTTCTTTACGGGCCACCATAGGCTTGAACACAAACGCATGCAACGCCCTCAGCACGAATTCACTTCATTATACAAGCCCGTGCATTTCGTACATTTACAACTATGTGTGGCATCAGCGGAATC
>CANGQQ010000002.1 GCA_947456025.1 Chitinophagaceae bacterium
CCATAGCCCTGCGTACACTCTCTTCCGTTGGTGTTGTGATCGCTTCATCGTAGGCATTGGTATGCAAGCTGTTGCAGTTATCGTAAATGGCATAGAGTGCCTGCAATGTGGTACGGATGTCGTTAAAATCAATTTCCTGCGCATGCAGAGATCTTCCGGACGTTTGAATATGATATTTCAACATCTGGCTCCGCTTGTTCGCCTTGTACTTGTACTTCATGGATTTCGCCCAGATGCGACGCGCCACTCTGCCAATAACACTGTATTCCGGATCCATCCCGTTGCTAAAAAAGAAGGACAGATTTGGTGCAAAATCATCAATGTTCATCCCCCTGCTTAAGTAATATTCCACATAGGTAAAACCATTCGCCAACGTAAAAGCCAACTGGGTGATCGGGTTCGCACCGGCTTCTGCTATATGATAGCCGCTGATACTGACGCTATAAAAATTCCGAACGTTTTGTTCAATGAAATAGGCCTGAACATCGCCCATTAACTTCAATGCAAACTCTGTAGAAAAAATACAGGTATTCTGAGCCTGATCTTCTTTCAGGATATCTGCCTGCACCGTACCGCGCACCTGTTGTAAAGCGGCTATTTTACATTGTTCATAAACAGCGGGCGGCAACACCTCATCCCCACTCAGGCCAAGTAATCGCAAACCCAATCCATCGTTCCCCTCAGGCAAGGTACCCGGAAAGGATGTGTTATTGTAAACCGGTTGTGGCTGGTTTTTGTACTTTTCTGTTGCAACTTTTTTGACATCGTCCCATTTTTGATGAGCCTCAATCCATTTTTCACACTGCTGGTCAATGGCCGCATTCATAAAAAATGCAAGCAGAATGGGCGCAGGCCCGTTAATGGTCATACTCACCGAGGTCTTGGGATCACAAAGATCGAATCCACTGTATAATTTCTTTGCATCATCAACCGTAGCAATACTCACACCGCTGTTCCCCACTTTCCCATAGATATCGGGACGGTGGGCCGGATCTTCGCCATACAACGTAACACTGTCGAAAGCAGTAGAAAGTCGTTTCGCCGGCTGTCCGGCAGAAACATAGTGAAACCGCTTGTTGGTACGTTCAGGGCCACCTTCACCTGCAAACATCCGGGTTGGATCTTCGCCTTCGCGTTTCAAAGGAAACACGCCGGCTGTAAATGGAAAACTACCGGGAACGTTTTCCTGAGCCTGCCATTTGAGTAGATCTCCCCAATCTTTATATTTCGGCAACACGACTTTTGGAATACGTGTGCCGCTTAAACTGGTACTCACCATAGGTTGACGAATCACTTTATCACGAACCTTGTATTCATAATAATCCTGTTGATACGCTTTCAATTTTTCAGGCCAGTGACGAACCAGTTTTTTAGCCACCGGTGTTTGCTGTTCCGTATAAAAATCAATTTGTTTTTGAATGGTTGCAATCAAATCTTCATTCCCTTTTTCCTTAAGGATTTCCAATGCCCCCTGTAACCGGTATATTTTAGAAGCAATTGCCGACTGGTCTTCTACCAATTGGTTATACTCCTTGATTGTATCTGCAATTTCGCTGAGATAGCGAACCCTTGCAGGAGGAATAATCATTGATTTGCTTACTGTATCTCCGTGTGCAAAATGTTCGACTTCTCCAAAAACAATCTGTGTTTTTGCTTTAGTGGTTTGAATGATTTTTTCAAACAATTCATTTACACCGCCGTCATTGAACTGAGAGGCGATGGTTCCCACAACCGGTAATTCCTCGTCTTTGGCAGTAAACAGTTTGTGGTTGCGTTTGTATTGCTTTCTCACATCGGCTATCGCATCCAGTGCCCCGGCTTTATCAAACTTGTTGATGGCAATGAGATCGGCATAATCCAGCATATTGATTTTTTCCAACTGCGAAGCGGCACCGTATTCCGGTGTCATGACGTACAGACTCAGGTTGCAATACTCGAGTATAGACGCATCGCTCTGGCCCACCCCTGCACTTTCTAAAATGATGAAGTCAAAGCCGGCTTCCTTACAAATATCGATGGCTTCCTGAACGTAGGCACTCAATGCACGGTCACTTTCTCTTGTTGCCAAGCTGCGCATGTACGCTCTTGGATTGGAGATCGAATTCATTCTGATACGATCCCCCAGTAAGGCTCCGCCTGTTTTTTTCTTGGAAGGATCCACCGATATAACCGCAATGGTTTTGTCCTGAAACGTATTCAGGAAACGACGAACGATTTCATCTGTAACCGATGATTTACCGGCCCCACCCGTCCCGGTGATGCCCAGAACCGGGATGGAGCGTTCATTTTTTTGTATGGTAGCAGTCTGTCCGTTTTCCGCATTGGTAATTTTCCGGGCAATGGTCCGCACATCCTTAACTTCGCCCAGCGTCATGGGGGCCGTATAGGTTCCGTTTCCATTCAGGCAAACATCACATTGACGAATCACATCCTCGATCATGCCTTCCAATCCAAGTTTTCGGCCGTCATCGGGTGAATAAATACGAGTGATGCCATATTGGTGCAACTCTTCAATTTCGGAAGGAAGGATCGTACCTCCGCCTCCTCCAAATATTTTAATGTGCCCACAGCCGTTCTCTTCCAAAAGGTCTTTCATGTATTTGAAAAACTCTACATGCCCCCCCTGATAACTGGTGATGGCAATACCCTGTGCATCTTCCTCAATGGCACATTCTACGATCTCATGAACACTTCGGTTGTGCCCTAAATGAATGATTTCCGCACCCAGACTTTGCATGATACGTCGCATGATGTTGATCGCCGCATCATGACCATCAAAAAGAGAAGCTGCGGTTACTATACGGACTTTATTCTGTGGGGTATAACTCATAACAAGCAAATTTTCAAGACGGCAAAGGTACAATAAGGCCGATAAAAGTTAATACCTGTTAGTCAACAATAAAAAAGCCCCCAAATGGAGGCTTAATCTATTGTTTATCAATCATTAATCTCTTCGATTCAGATAAATCAAAATATATTGAACCAATGTAACGACCGACGCAAGAGCGGCAACTACATAAGTCGCTGCGGCCCATTTCAACGCATCACGAGCACCGGGATGCTCGTTAGTATTCGTAATTTTGGCATGATCGAGCCAAGCCAACGCCCTGTTACTCGCATCAAACTCAACCGGTAATGTGATTAAAGAAAAGACGGTTGTAGCGGCAAAAAACAGAATCCCGATCAATAAAATGGTAGGATTACCGCCGCCGAAACCCAGCATCCCTACACCAATTGCCAGGATCCATTGCGACAAAGTCGTGCTCACCTGTACCAGTGGCACCATACGAGAACGCATCATAAGCCATTGATATCCAGTTGAATGCTGAACTGCATGGCCACATTCGTGTGCCGCAACGGCAGCCGCAGCTATGGAGTTGCCGTTGAAAACTTCCGGACTAAGGTTCACCGTTTTTTTAAGGGGATTGTAGTGATCGGATAAGAATCCATCAACCGAAACCACCTGTACATCGTAGATTCCGCTTTCTCGGAGCATTTTTTCAGCAACTTCCCTGCCGGTGAGTCTGCTTTGGAGCGGTACTTTGCCGTATTCCTGAAACTTACTTTTTAAACGCATTTGAACCAAAAAACCAATACCCATAAAAAGGAGCGAAACAAATAAAATTCCGGGTGTCATGTCTTAATTTTTTCAATGTTACCATCAAAACTATGACCAAAAAAGCGAGACTGCCTATTTTTTTCTTGAACCTATAAAGAATTGACGAAATGGCAGAAGCGAAGATTTATTGCAAGTAGAAATTGAGTAAAAGAATCGTTGCCGTGATTCCAAATATAATTCATATATCGCTGATTTACAGTCTTTTAAATGCTTAATAACGAATGTTTTTTGGTACTGTCAGTTAAGGCTTTCTTAAAAAATAGTTATTCACACAGGGCAAAAATAATTTTGAAATCTAACTGCAATTTGTAATTTAGCAACAGAATTTAATGGGTTAGTAAGTACAAAGGGTTGAAAGCAATTTCAGCCCTTTTACTTTTTTAAACCCATCGCATTTACACACGCCGCCATCAACCTGTTGTCGTTTTCAAGTTCCTGTAAATTCAAGATCCCGAAATTTCATCTACGTTTTTTTGATTATTTTTTTCAACGTGTTCGTTCCGTTTGATTGATTTTCTTATCGATTATCTTTACCGCATGGCTAAATTGAAATCCGCTTTTTTCTGTCAGCATTGTGGTTATGAATCGGCGAAATGGCTGGGAAAATGTCCGGCGTGTAATGAATGGAATACATTTGTTGAAGAACTCATCACGAAAGATAAAAGTGAATTCCAAAAACAATCATGGAAAGAAACACCGGCACACGGTACCATGAAAACAATTTCCATTCTGGATGTTAAGAGCAGCGAAGAAAAAAGAATTTATTCCTCTGATCAGGAATTGAATCGCGTACTTGGAGGAGGAATTGTTCCCGGAAGCATTGTACTGGTTGCCGGCGAACCCGGTATTGGAAAATCAACTTTGTTTTTACAACTGGGGCTTCAACTGGAAGGGATTCGCACCTTGTACATCAGTGGTGAAGAAAGTGAACAACAAATAAAAATGCGCGCAGACCGTATTCAACTGGTCAATGACGATTTTTATCTGCTAACAGAAACCTCGACCAATATCATTTTTCAGGAAATCAAAAAATTAAAACCTGATTTAGTTATTATTGATTCCATTCAAACATTGCAAACGCCCCACGTTGAATCGGGACCCGGAAGCATTTCTCAAATTCGGGAAACAGCCGCCGAATTGCAGCGCTTTGCTAAAGAAACGCAAACGCCGGTATTTTTAATTGGACATATAACAAAAGACGGTAGCATTGCCGGTCCAAAAATTTTGGAGCACATGGTTGATACCGTTCTGCAATTTGAAGGCGACCGTCATTATGCCTATCGCATCTTAAGAACCATGAAAAACAGATTTGGATCCACATCCGAGCTGGGAATCTATGAGATGCGGGAAAACGGAATGCGCCCGGTAACCAATCCCAGTGAAATTTTAATAACACAAAAAGAAGATCAACTCAGCGGCATTGCAATCGCCGCTACAATGGAAGGGATGCGACCCATGCTTATAGAAGTTCAGGCATTGGTAACACAAAGCGTTTATGGAACACCACAACGAACCGTAACCGGCTTTGACCTGAGACGCTTGCAATTGCTTCTCGCCGTTTTGGAAAAAAGAGGAGGCTTTCATTTTGGCATGAAAGATGTTTTTCTGAATATCGCCGGCGGACTTAAAGTTGAAGATCCCTCGATCGACCTGGCCGTTTTATGTGCGTTGCTTTCGAGTTACGAAGACACACCTCTCCATCCAAAAATCTGTTTCGCCGGAGAAGTAGGGCTCAGTGGTGAGATCAGAGCTGTCAATCGCATTGAACAGCGGATTTCAGAAGCCGAAAAACTTGGATTTGATAAAATGATTATCAGCAAATACAATCAATCAAATCCGAAAGAGGGAAAACAAAAAGCCCCCAAATTTAATATTGAAGTCGTTCCTATGGGAAAAGTTGAAGAGCTTTACCAATATTTGTTTTAACCATGATTCACACCTTACAATCCTGGGGAAAAGACCTGATGCATTTTTTCTTCCCCCACATCTGTGCCGGTTGTGGCAGCGATTTGATTTTGCAGGAACAAACCGTATGCATTCAGTGCCATACTTCGATTCCGGAAACCGGCTTTGCTACGATCGCCGGAAATCCGATTGAAAAAATATTTTACGGCCGCCTCCCGGTTGTTGCAGCGACAAGCAGCTATTTCTTTACCAAAGATGCTGCCTTACAAAATTTGATACACGCTTTAAAATACAAAGGCCAACAAGAAGTGGGCTTCCAACTGGGAAAATGGATGGGACTACAACTCAATGCAAGTGGTCGCTTTAACACCATTGACGCACTGATCCCTATGCCTTTGTTTCCGGAACGAGAACGAAAAAGAGGGTACAATCAGGCCGCAGTATTGTGTCATGGGATTGCGGAGATTACAGGCATCCCTGTTGAAACAAATTGGTTTGGCCGTAACAAAGCAACTGCAACTCAAACGCGCAAAGGAAGAAATGAACGATGGGAAAATGTGCACGATAGCTTTAGTGTAATGGACCTGCAAAAACCTCAAGGGAAACATATTTTATTGGTTGATGATGTCATTACAACGGGTGCAACGCTGGAAGCATGCGGTACATGCATCACCTCCATTCCCCAAACAAAACTCAGTATTGCAACATTGGCATGGGCCAGCGATGATTAAGTAGACGGGTTTAACAACTTGTCATCTCAGATTCCAATCACCTTGCTTATTTTTACACCTCTTGAAACAATTCCTCACCATATTATGCTTCCTTTTTTCTGCAGGATTTTTTTCCTGCAAAAAAGATCTGATCAATACGAGTAGCGAAGCCCGGTTGGACATTGGTACAGACAGTATTCAATTTGATACCGTTTTTGTATCGGCCGGTTCTGTAACACAATACTTCCTGATAAAAAATAACAACAAACAAACCATACGCATTTCCAATCTTCAACTCATGGGAGGAACCGGTTCCAATTTTAAAATCAATGCAGATGGAACTGCCGGCACACAATTTAAAAATCTCGAAATTGAAGGGAATGACAGCATGTATGTATTTGTAAGCGTTAATGTTGACCCAAACAACGACAAGCTTCCCTTTATTTTAAAAGATAGCATACGGATAGATTGCAACGGGAATACCTACTTCAAACAACTTGAAGCATGGGGACAAAATGCATATTACTACAGAAATCAATTACTGGAAGGAAACATTACCTGGTCGAACGATCTCCCGCATGTCATTTTGGGAGGTTGCATCGTTGATACAAATGCCATTTTAACGATAGAGGCAGGAACTCGAATTTATCTGAATGCAGATGCACCTTTTATTGTTGACGGCACCGTTCGGGTTGAAGGAACCAAAAGCGATAGTGTTGTATTCAAAGGAAATCGTTTGGATGCTCCCTACAATGATTATCCGGGTGCATGGCCCGGCATCTACTTCAGAGGAAGCAGCATCAACAACCAATTAACGTATGCACACATTTTAAACGCCTACCAGGGTATTATATCGGAACAACCGGCTTCCAATTCGAACCCCAAAGTAGTATTGAACAACTGCATACTCGACAACATCTATGACATTGGATTGTTTGGCATCAACAGCAGCATCGAAGCTTCCAATTGCCTAATCAGTAATTGCGGGAACAATGTTGCATTGATCTACGGAGGCAATTATCGCTTCACACATTGCACATTTGTTTCTGTATCGAATGCGTTCATTCAGCACAAAAACCCGGTAATGACACTTACCAATTTCGTGAAAGCCAACAACCAACTGTTCACTTCACCTCTTACCACTACGCTTACCAATTGCATTATTTGGGGCGACTTTGGATTTGTAGACAATGAACTCATCGTACAGAAAGAAGGAACGGATCCCGCAAACATCACGCTTGACCATGTTTTATACCGGGCCAAAACAGATCCCGGTCATACGACTTTTACAAGTGTCATTCGAAACATGGATCCTGTATTTGATAGTATCGATGTTAGCAAACGCTATTACAACTTCCGATTAAAAAACAATTCACCTGCTGTCAACAGCGGAAAGGTCACTTCGTTACTGACCGATTTAGATGGACATCCGAGAATCGGATTGCCGGATCTTGGTTGTTATGAATTCCCATAACAGAATTTCTACTTAGACAAATGAACTTTATCCTTTTCTTTTTGTCATACTCATACATTTAATTTTCTTAAAATGATACGTTTCCTGTACTTATCGATTCTCTTGTTATCGTGCGCCTTTACTCCTTCGCAACCCAAAATTGAAACAACCATGCAAGAAGCATCCATCTATGATTTTAAAGTACCCGGACTTGACGGAGATACCATTGACTTTGCACAGTTTAAAGGAAAGAAAATTCTGCTCGTAAATACAGCTTCCGAATGCGGCTATACGCCCCAGTATGCCGAACTGGAACAACTGTACAAACGTTACAAAGAAAATCTGGTCGTTGTAGGCTTTCCGGCTAATGACTTTCTGGGTCAGGAACCAGGCTCCAATGAAGAAATCCGATCTTTCTGTTCCCGTAATTACGGCGTTTCCTTCCCTATGGCCACTAAAATTCATGTCAAAGGATCCAAAATCCATCCCATTTACCAATGGCTTACCCATAAAGAGAAAAATGGTGTAATGGACGCCAATGTAAAATGGAATTTCAATAAATTTCTGATTGATGAAAAAGGATTGCTGATAGCCTATTTCCCCAGCAGCGTTAAACCCTTAAGCGAAGAATTGCGCTCAAAACTGTAAAACACAGATCTGTCAAATTTGAACTTGCAAGCCGGATCATCGGCTCAATTCCGTGGATCAAAGCGTATCTTCGCTCAGTGGAATTTCAAGATATTATAGGTCAAAAAGAGTCTATCCACCTGCTAAAAGAACTGGTGGATCAAAATCGCCTGAGCCATGCACTGCTTTTTATTGGCAAAGAAGGTTCCGGTGCCCTTCCACTTGCCTTGGCGTTTAGCACGTATGTGGTTACACAAAGTGAAAAGAAAACCGAAGCAACATCCGCACTTTTTCAAGAACAAGCAGGAATCGCTCAAAAAACCGGCCAGGAGACTTCCTTAGCCCTTCAATACATTCACCCGGACATTCATTACAGCTATCCGGTTATTTCAAAAAAAGGAAAGGACAAGCCCATAAGTACAGATTATATCCAGGAATGGCGCGCGTTCATCCAACAAAACCCATACGGCAACGTGTATGATTGGCTGCAATTTATTGAAGCCGATAACAAGCAAGGCAATATCTCTGCTGCAGAATGTACAGACATCATTCGCAAACTCAATCTCAAAAGTTTTGAAAGCGAATACAAAATACTGCTCATCTGGATGCCCGAATATTTGGGAAACGAAGGCAACAAATTGCTGAAACTTATCGAAGAACCACCACCCAATACTTTATTTCTTTTGGTGGCAGAAAATGAAAGTTTGCTGTTGCCCACAATTATAAGCAGGTGTCAAACCATCCATGTACCGCCAATCGACCTGCATGAAGTATCTAGCGCATTAAGAGAACGCCATCAACTCCAAACAGAGCAGGCCAACCAAATTGCGGGAATCAGTGAAGGGAATTTTCGGGAAGCATTGCAACTGATACAACATTCCGAGGCCGATTGGCAGTCTCTTTTGCGGGAATGGCTCAATGCCATTTTAAAAACAGGCCCTGTAGCTCAGGTAAAATGGGTGGAACAGGTTTCTGAACTTGGGCGGGAAAAACAAAAGCAATTTTTACGGTATTTTAATCACTTGCTGGAACAAAGTATCCGGCTGCGTACCATGGGCGAGGAACAGCTTCCTTTAACCGGTACTGAAAAAGACTTTTCGGTTCGCCTCAACAAATTGTGCGATATCAGTCAAATGGAAGCGATCACCGGAGAACTGGATAAAGCAGCCTACTATATTGAACGAAATGCCAACGCCAAAATGCTTTTCATGGCTTTAACCCTGAAACTCTACCATATCATTGCAAATAAAGCTGTGATTGAAGTACAATAGTAAGCTCTTGAAGTCCAGGTATAACGCCTTTCGACTCAAGCAACACAGATCCCACTTACAGAACAAGGATTCATCCTTTCGCCAGAATTCATTATTTTTGACTAATTGACCCGTAGGGAAGGATTCAGGTGAAAAGGACGGTCAAAAGGAAAACCGCTCAACAATCGGGTTCCGAGATCAATAGCAGGCAACGTATAGTACATCTTAATACTGATTCATCTACCGGAAAACCATTCCGTTTTATGGAAAAGAGTTACAACAGCTTACAGCAGTTTTGTTCCGGGTTTTATTAGTATCTATACCAAAAGCCTCCTAGCGTTTCACGAATCGCTTGTTCAGTGTTGAACCATTTTTTCATATTCGTCCGTTTGACTACGGATCAAAGTTTATAATAATGAGTTGTACAAGTTGCGGAACAGGAAAACCTAATGGGTGCAAAAGTAATGGTGGGTGCAGTACGGGCGGTTGCAATCGCTTAAATGTACACGATTGGCTGGCCAATTTGCCGTTCAGCGATCCCGGTAGTGACTGCCGAATCGTTGAAATATCCTTCAATAACGGAAGCAGAAAAGAATTTTACAGAAACAATACCCTTCAAACATTCATGAAGGGCGATATGGTTACCCTTGAAGGGGTAAGCGGATTTGATGTGGGGATGGTGAATTTGAGTGGCGAACTGGTTCGTCTTCAGTTGAAAAAGAAAGGAGTAAAAGAAGACAGCGCGGAGATTAAAAAAATCATGCGTCGTGCCAATGAACTGGACCTGCAAAAGTGGAAAGAAAGTAAAGAACGCGAAAAGCCTTCGCTTGTAAGAGCAAGAGCCATTATCATCCAATTGAAATTGGACATGAAGCTGATTGAAGTGGAATTTCAGGCCGATGGACGCAAAGCAACTTTTTATTATACAGCCGAAGATCGTGTGGATTTTCGTGAATTGATAAAAATCTATGCCGGTGATTTCAAGGTCAAAGTAGAAATGAAACAAATTGGCATTCGTCAGGAAGCCGCAAAAATAGGCGGAATCGGAAGCTGTGGAAGAGAACTGTGTTGCAGCACCTGGTTGAGCGATTTCAAAAGCGTTACCACCACAATTGCACGATATCAAAACTTATCCATCAATCAAACAAAACTCAGCGGACAATGCGGCCGTCTTAAATGTTGTTTGAATTTCGAACTGGATACGTATCTGGATGCGCTGCAAAATTTCCCGAACAATGCCGACTCATTAGAACTCAGTCGGGGAACCGCGCAACTCATTAAAAAAGATATCTTTAAAAATCTGATGTGGTATATTTTACCGGATAGCAACAAACAATATCCGGTACCCATTGATCGGGTAAAAGAAATACGTGCTTTAAATGCAAAAGGCCAAAAGCCCGATGAACTGGGAGCAATTGAACTCTCTCCGGCCAAAGCGGAGGAGAAAGAAATGGCCCATGTGGAACTTGTAGGTCAAATCAGTTTAAAAACACTGGAACGTAACAGTCGTCGCAGAAGAGACCGCGAACAAGGTCAACAACAAGCACAACGACAACAACAAAAACCCGGTGGGCCACAACAAAAAAGCACACAAGCAAAAAAACCTCGTCCGCAGGGTTCTCATCCGCAAAACAAAACCGGACAAG
Source organism: Chitinophagaceae bacterium (assembly GCA_947456025.1). Taxonomy (GTDB): domain Bacteria; phylum Bacteroidota; class Bacteroidia; order Chitinophagales; family Chitinophagaceae; genus Lacibacter. The sequence goes on from CANGQQ010000002.1 coordinate 11,211, forward strand.
GCGCACAGCAAAGACCCGGTCAACCAAAACCGCAAGAACAAAATCGACCCAAAATCGATGTAACAAAAAAACAACCACCGAAAAAGGATAACGGATAACGCTTCGGAAAATCAAGTAAGTTTTCGGGAGCCAAGTCGTTGCAACCCCTAAACAACCGAATCAGAAACATGCAACAACCGAACTTTTCGAATGCGGGAGACAAAACAAATCACAAGTTGTCGCAACCCAACGGTACAAAGCATGTTGCATTGCTGCTAAATAAAACACTTCAAAAACATCCTATCGCAGCCATTGTTTTTACCTGGACGGCAGTGCAACTGATTTCATGGGCTATCTTTGGAATTGTAACCGAACTTGAAGGACTTAAATACATCCATGCAGCCGATTATTTACTTCAAAACGGGGACTTTCCCGAAACAAGATACTGGTTTTACAGTGTCACAACCGGACTCATCGCATTATCCAAACTCTTGCATACCGGATACTGGCCGGTATTTTTTATACAATTGATCTACAGTCTCACGGCTCATTTATTTTTTTACAAAAGTTTAAAATCACTCAGTCCCGGAGAGGATATAGCGCCATTGTTAACGACACTGCTTTTATGTTGCATCCTTCCCTATCAAAGATGGAACCTTACACTTTATACCGAATCTGTTTTTTACAGTTCCGTGTTATTGTTCTTCGCTTCGTGTATTTTAGTTCAAAAAATCTCTTTTAAAAGCAGTATGATTCAACTGCTGTTATTGTTACTGGTGATTTTATCAAGACCGCTTGGTATCTTAATATTGATACCCTGGATCGTTTATCTTTTCTTAAGATCGCCCGCCAGATACAGAATTTACTTTTTGATTTTAATAGCGGCAGGTGGAATAATTCTTCTAACGGTCTCGAATTTGATTTTGTCGAGTATTGGCGACTGGAATATTCTTGCACCTTTTCAGGAGGGCTATATTATCTGCGATCTCAGTTCTTCAGACACTATAAGACTCCATTCCAACCCGGAAGGAACACCTTTGCAACAACTCTTCTCCTACCTGCAACAACATCCCGGACATTTTTTTCGTATGAGTCTTAAAAAAACAGCTGCGTTCTTTTTGCTTACACGTCCTTATTACAGCACATTTCATAATCTCGCTTTGTACCTGCTGGCGGCGTTGCTTTACATACCGGTTCTGATTGTATTCCTTAAAAAGAAATTTACCACGCTCTCCATAACTGCTTTATCGATCGTACTTATTGTATGGGCAGCCGTCATCCTTCAATGCGATGATTATCACAGCAGGTTTCAATTGATGCTGATTCCGGTTTTTCTGTTTCTTGGAATCTTCACCTTACTGCAGAGCAGAGCCCATAAATAATTGATAAAAGGCCTCCTGTAATTTACCCCGAACATTCAGATTCATGAGTTTTTTATTATCACCTCCATCCGGATGAATGCGGTTACTCAAGAAAACGAATACAAACTCATGCGCAGGATCAGCCCATACACAAGTTCCTGTAAAGCCGGTATGCCCGAAGGTAGAAGGAGATGCCGACAAAGCAGGATATGGATCTTTTCGGGAAACATTGTCTTTCTCCGGTTTATCAAAACCCAATCCACGTCGGCTGATCGAGCTTTGATAAGAAGTAAACAAATCCACGGTCTCCTTTTTGAACAAAGTATGAGAGCCTATTGTTCCTCCATTAAGCAACATTTGCATCATCACCGCCAGTTCGTAGGCAGAACTGAAAAGGCCGGCATGTCCGCTCACGCCACCAAACATAGCAGCAGCAGGATCATGAACATCGCCTTGCAATAATTGAAAACGAAATTGAGAATCCTGTTCGGTAGGCACCAGCAGGTTCGCGGGTAAATGAAAACGGGGTTTGAAAAACGTAGACCGGAACTGCAATGGCTTATAAACGATTTGTTGTAAATAATCATCCAATGGAAGTCCCGAAAGTTGTTCTACTATTTTTCCAAGAAGAATGAAATCATTGTCGCTGTATACATATTTACGTGGCAGTTCGGGTTCGCTCGAAAGAATTCGTTTCCAAAGTGTATCAGTCCAGTCGGTTCGGAGATAAACACCTTTTGCTACTTCTATCCGAAACGAATCGGTACAATGCTTTGAATAAAGCCCGGGCAGCAACTGTCCGTTTGCATCCAGCGTTTCTTTGTAAAACGGAATCCATGCTTTCAATCCAGCTTCATGCAGCAGCAAATCTTTTAGCACCAGATTGGCCTTAGGTGTTCCCTTCACAAAAGGAAGATAGTATCCAATCGTTTGTTGCAAATCCAATTTTCCTTCCTCGTACAATTTCATAACAGCAAGGGTTGTTGCACAAATTTTTGTAATGGAAGCAACATCAAAAACGGATTGTGGAGTAACAGGATTCGTTTTTTCATACGTATGATACCCATAAGCTTTTTCAAAAACGATTTGACCATTTTTTACTGCAAGGACCGCACAACCCGGAAAAGCTTTTTGACGAATTGCATCGTTTACTATTGAATCAATGACTGCTGTTTTAGACGAATCGAGTATATGGACTTGGGGCAGCAATCCGGAACCGTAATAAGATCTGCCGGTTCCATAAAGGAGGTCCGTATGTACTGTAACCGGCAAAACACCTTTTGGATCGCGCTTCCCGGTTATCATTTCAAATGCAACAGACTGCACCATTTCGTGGTCTTCATAACACGCCAGAATACTTCCGGCACCGGAGAAATATTTAATGGCATAAGGATTTCCAAACAACAAAAGTGCCGACTTTGGAAACTGTAACAAAGATTGCGTCAACAGTACTGCAGGCGCACTGATTCCGAAATTGTTCGCCGGCCTGCGACTATAACCATGTACACCCACAAACACCTGCTGGTAATTGTTACGGATCTGTTCGGTTAATGAACGCACATTTCCTGCATCCTGCTTGTAATGAAAGAAAAAGACATCCGCATTCAGTTCTTCACGCATTTTACGTGTGATGAAATTATCTGTCTTTATTCCAATAGCAATATATGCAATACGTATCTCCTGTTTTTTAACCCGCTTCAAAAACGATACGGCAGCGGGAACAACCGGCAGCATTTGATTGTCGTTACGCACTAGCGTTATGGCATTTTGCGCAATCTCCTCAATGAATGCTGTTGTTTGGGCATTGAGATCTTCGGTAAGATTTTGTATTTGAACAGGTTGTTGATCCCACAAACCATATAAATACTTTGCAATGAGTACATTTCGTACGCGTTGATTCAAATCGGCTCTTTTGAGGGTTCCCTTTCGAATGGCTCTTTTTATCTTTTTAATTGCCGATGGAATGTCGTCGGGTAAACAAAGCAAATCGCTACCGGCTCTCAAAGCCATAACACTTGACATTCCGTTGGGAAAATAATTTTGTACCCCTTTCATTTCAAGTGCATCTGTAATCGCGAGTCCTTGAAAGTTCATTTCGTTGCGTAATAATTTTGTCACAACATTATGAGAAAGTGAAGAAGCAACATGTTGTGTAGAATCCAGTGACGGGATAAATAAATGAGCAATCATGATGGAGGCCACTCTTGCTTCAATCAATTGACGGAACGGATAGAGTTCAAGCGAATCAAGTCTCGAACGCGTATGATGGATGAGGGGTAAAGCGAAGTGGCTGTCTGTTTCGGTATCTCCATGTCCGGGGAAATGCTTGGCACAGGCCATCACACCTGCATGCTGCAAACCCTTCATATATTGTATGGCATAAAGCGCCACTTTAAAGGGATCTTCACCAAAGGAGCGATCGTTGATAACAGGATTATTGGGATTGTTGTTGATATCCGCAACGGGAGCAAAATTCAAATGGATTCCCATTCGTTTGCATTGCCGCCCAACCAAATTTCCGTAACGATAGATCAGTTCTGCATCTTTAACGGCGCCCAGCATCAACTGTCGGGGTAAGGATGTTACACTGTCCAAACGCATGCCCAAACCCCACTCTCCATCGATACTGATCAAGAGCGGTGTTTGTGCCAATTGCTGATAATAATTGGTTAGTTGTGCCTGACGTACAGGGCCTCCCTGGAAAAAGCAAAGACCGCCAATGTTGTAGGCTCGAATCAGTTTGGCAACCCGTTCCACATGCTCAGGTCCCAAATTGGAATGTGCCCGGATGATCATCAACTGGGCGATACGCTGTTCTTTTGTTAAGGTTTGAAAAACACTGTCGGCCCAGATGCGGGCTTTCTCCATTTTTGACTGCGCACTACCCGCGGTAGCAAAAAGCAATAAAATAATCCCCCAAAGAATGCTTCTCATGTCTGTTGCGTTCCGTTCAATTCGGTTAAAGGTAACGAATTATCCTTCCGGAGTTGAGCGAAGAACTGTAATTTTGACGCTTCAAAAGGAGGAAGCGGACGTGCCGGATATCATACAATTATTACCCGATCATATTGCCAACCAGATTGCAGCCGGAGAAGTCATACAACGGCCTGCAAGTGCTGTTAAAGAGTTGCTTGAAAATGCGGTGGATGCAAAAGCAACTTCGATTCAATTGATCATAATCGATGCGGGAAAGCAATTGATACAGGTGATTGACAATGGCTCCGGAATGAGTGAGATGGATGTGCGTATGGCGTTTGAACGACATGCAACTTCCAAGATCCGTGCAATTGATGATTTATTCCGCATTCAAACGATGGGCTTTCGGGGTGAAGCGCTGGCTTCCATTGCTGCCGTAGCCCAGGTAGAAGTTAAAACAAAAAGAGCAGAAGACGCGGCAGGAACCTATCTCGAAATCGAAAACAGTGTGGTGCAAAAACAAGAACCGGTGGCCACCTCCAATGGAACCAGTATTGCAATGAAAAACCTGTTTTTCAATGTGCCCGCCCGGAGAAATTTTTTGAAAAGCAATGCGTCCGAAATGCGGCACATTGTGGATGAGTTCATCAGGGTAAGCATGGCGCATCCGGAGATCTTCTTTTCACTTACATCAAACGGTCAACAACTTTATCATCTCGAAAAAGGAACGCTTAAACAACGTATCGTTCAATTGCTGGGCAATCAATACAACTCCAAGTTGGTTAGTGCTGAAGAGCAAACCGACTATATGAATATTTACGGATTTATTGGCAAGCCCGAGATCGCAAAAAAGACAAGAGGTGATCAATACTTTTTTGTCAACAAACGTTTCATCAAAAGTCCTTACCTGAATCATGCCGTCGCAAATGCATTTCAGGAAATGATCGCTTCGGACAGTTACCCATCCTATGTGCTATTCATTGATCTGGATCCTTCACAAGTGGATATTAATGTGCACCCTACCAAGCAAGAGATCAAATTTGAAGACGAAAAAATTATTTATGCATTTGTTCAGGCAGCCGTCAAACATGCACTGGCACAATTCAGCATTACTCCAACTCTTGATTTTGATCTGGATCCATCGATACAACAATTAGATGCAGTAAACAAACCTTTTACAGAGGCTCAAAAGAATGCCATCTCCTCTTCATCTATCTATCAGGCATTTACGCAGAAACATGCAGCCCATAAAATCGATCCGCAGTACAAAAGCGAACTGAAGCACTGGAAAAGTTTTTATGAAGCCGGACAACCAAAACAGGAAGCAATTGAAACGAATGAAACAACAACTCAATCGGCTTTCCAAAAGGCAACGATACCGGATCAAACCTATACTCAATTGTTTGCGACTTATATTCTGGTAACAACAGAAAAAGGAATTTTACTGGTGCATCAGCAAAATGCACACGAACGAATCTTGTTTGAACAGTTTCAAAGCGCTTTTGCAGGCAAAGTCATGCCTGTGCAAAAGAGTTTATTTCCGGCAACTATTCAACTCTCACTGCAAGATGCATTACTGCTGGACGAAATGCTTCCCGATTTACAACAGCTGGGTTATCTGATTGAACCTTTTGGAAAAGAAACCTTTATCATACAAGGTACTCCGGCAGATGTTGAAGAAGGCAATGAAAGTTTTGCGATTGAATTGTTACTCGAACAGATCAAACATTTTAGCAACGACATTAAATATTCAAAAAGAGAAAAACTCATACGATCGCTTGCTCAACAAAGAGCTGTTAAAGCCGGGAAAACATTAGGACAAACAGAAATGAAACAATTGGTTGAGTCCTTGTTTCAATGCGAACAACCCAACAGTACCGCAGGCGGTTACCCCACTTATACGGAATTAAAGAAAGAGGATCTGCAGCGATTGTTTGGGAGATAATAAGTAAGGGTGTCATTAAACATGACACCCTTACTTTATATGCTACTATTTTAATTCAACTTCTGAAACCGCCCTTTACAAATCCGATTACCGGCCCGTACTTCCAGGTAATAATATCCCGTTGGCAATGCACTTACCGGTAATGTAAACGTATTTATTCCCGCTGCGGCCGTCAGGTAGAACGTCGATTTCCGAACACCAGTAAGATCGATAATGGATGCCGTGATTGTTTGTGCGGCGGAAACTTCATACCGGAAAGTAATGTAAGTAGTTGCCGGGTTGGGCGTAACAGGGAGAATGCAGACATCAGGCACGTATTGAACACGAACCATTTCACAATATTCTTTAACACAATAATTAGCCGTTACAGCCTGTAAACAAACCTTATACCATCCTGTATCCTGAAAGGTATACGTTGGGTTGGATGTATAAAGTACTTGCGGCATCGTTCCTGTGCTTTTTTGGATGATCCATTTCTGTGATACAATGTTTTGATTGCTCACCGCATTGAATTTTAACGTATTCCCTGCTGTGTTCAAGTAACTATACTCGTAACGCAAATAGGTTTGTTCGCACGAACTTGTCCCGGCACCCACATACACTTCTTTGCAAGTTGTGGAAGCACACTGATCGTTTTTATAGGCTGTAAGGCAAACGGTATAACGTCCCGGTTGCTTGTATGTATGCGAGGCTTGGGGACCCAATGCACCCGTTCCATCTCCAAAGGTCCATGTGTATTTAAAATCAGACTGTATTACTTCTGCAACAAATCCCAATGCATTCGCTATTTGCATGGATTGATTCAAAATCCTGAACCCACTGGCATGAACACAATCAGCAGGCGGATTGATTACAATCGTTTTACATTTTTCACGGACACATCCTGCAAAGAATTCAATCCGCAGACAAACATTATAGCTGCCGGGTTTGCTATATTGATGCACCGGATTCAGTTCAGTACTGCTTGTGCCGTCACCAAAGTTCCAACTGATGCGTACAGGATTGCTGAGTGCAGGTGCTGTTGTGTTTTTAAATTTTACAACTTGTTTCGCATCTACCGTATCAAAACTCCAACTGAAATCAGTTTGTTGATCACAAAAACGTACTACCACCTCTTTACAAATTTCTTTCATACAGTCGTTACTGAGCATAACCCGTAAACAAACATTATATGTTCCTGATTTTGTATAAACATGTGATGGGCTCCATTCTGTACTGTATGTTCCATCGCCAAAACTCCAGTTAGCTTGTACACCCAAACCGGAAGCCCAGGTTGTTAAATTGGCAAAGTTTAATTTGTTAATGGCAGTGGCTGAAACACCCCAATTGAAATCTGTTTTGATCTCACAGGATTTTACCGTTACTTCTTTACACACTTCCCGAATACAGTTGTTGGCAGTTGTGATCAACAAGCACACTTTGTACACGCCATCTTTTTCATAAGAATGTGCTGTATTGTAGTCCGAGCTTGATGTTCCGTCGCCAAAGGACCAACGCACTTTTATATCTGAACCGGGAGCTAAAGTTTTATTCGTAAAATGAATCGTTCGTTGAATAAAAGAATCTATAACCCATTCAAAATCCGGCCTGATCTCACAACCCTGAATGGTTACCTCCTTGCAATACTCACGGATGCAACCTCCGCCGGCGTCAACAATTAAACATACTTTGTACAAACCCGGCGTGTTGTATACATGCAAGGGATTGAGCTCATTACTATACGTGCCATCGCCAAAACTCCATCTGAGTTGCACGCCGATGGTTGGCAGCACTGTTTTATTGGTAAACCGTATTGCATATGGACTTGACCCCTGCTCAAGTGACCAAATAAAATAAGGCTGAATAGCGCATGGTTTCTTTACAACTACTTCACTGCAATAGGTTTTTACGCAAGTGGAGTTTAGGTATTGTACAGTCAAACAAACTTTGTAGGTTCCCGAGTTGGCATACTGATGGGATGGATTGAACTCATTCGAAAAGCTGCCATCACCAAAATCCCATTTAACTTGCGCATTTGTCGAAGCCAATGTTGGTGCTGTAACATTATAAAACCGAACCAGAGTAGGATTCCCTGCAACAGTATCCCATTCAAAACGCGGCATCAAACGATCACAGGGATTCGAGGTCGTAAGTGTTATCTCTTTTACCGTAGAATCGTAACAATTGAGCTCCTTATCTTTTATATAATGTACAACACGTAAAACCCCTCCTGCAAGATAGGTGTGAACCGGATTCGGCAAATCGGAGGAAGTGCCGTCTCCAAATTTCCAAAGATGGGAGATATTGGTTGCCGTAGGGTTGATCGAGTAAAAACTAACGGTAGACCCATTTACAACAAATTGAAAATTCGATTTCCCATAACAGGGATTGTCATTAACCTGAGCAAAATTGCTATGGGTACCAACGAAGAATACAAGCAACAAGAAAAATAGCTTTTTCATACAATTGTTTTAAGGATGACCGCAGGTATGGGAAACCGCCTGTGACAAAGAGTTACTTAAAGTTAGTCCCCATTCATACAAAAAGTGCTGCCTTGACTCAAAAGAATTTTAGAGATGACTGATCTCCGTCAAAAACCGCTCCAGAGCACGCTTTACGGAAGTTGACGACCCTCCATAATGATTGACCATGATGGAAAAGGCAAACAACCGATTCGATTGGGTATACAGGTACCCGGTCAAAGCGGTATGTCCGGACAAGGTTCCTGTTTTAGCAAAGACCCTGAGATTTGGGCTGATAAAGAAGTTACGAAGCGTTCCTTCCTGTATTCCCGGAAAAATTCGCCTGAGCCGTTCCATTCCAAACTCTTGTTTCAATTTGGATAACAGCCAGACAAAATTTTCGGGAGTCATCAAATTGTAACGACTCAAACCACTGCCATCGACCCATACCGGTTGTTGTGGCATGCTTTTTAAAATCGTTTGTGCGAATGTATCAAGCAAGATATGTTCATTCATGTATCCCAAGACCTGATTGCTGACCATTAACAGCGTTTGCTCAGCAAACAAATTATCACTGTAATGCATGAAATACCTGAAAAGCGAATCGGAAGGATGTGATTGAATAAACCGGAATGAATTTGTGTCTGAAAAAGAACCCACGAATATTTCTTTGTGTAGTGTGTCTTTCAGCAATTCAATAGCGGCTTCCAAATTTCGGGTTGAAAAAGGAATGGACCGTTCAACCTCCATTTCCGGTCCGGCCGTAACTTGATACTGATTTTCACACAAGCTACGTTGAATTTGAAATCGTAAACCTGTGTGACTTGACAATTGTACATTCCAATTGATTTCCGGATCAGATAGAATGACTGTGGCTGTATCGAAATACCCTTTACTGGAATCAACCGTGCGTAATTGCGACCACCTGATGGTATTTCCATAAACCGGCATCGAACTTCGTTCAGCCATATAACCGGCCCGATAATCATCCCAGGACCAGCCTTTCCCCCAGGCTTCCGTTTTCCAGTTGCGGTTTGAAACCAGGATGACTTTTTGTTGCTGTTTCAAAAAATCAATCACCGGCTGATCTTGAAATGCACGATGCAGCAATGTAGGATCGCCTGTAGGAATTAAATAAAGTGTATCCTGGATTTCCTTGTAACGTATGCCGGGCAAAACGGTTGGTAAAAATTTCAATCCTGCATAGAGCGTTAATAGCTTAACATTACTTGCAGGTACAAAATAACGGGAGGCATTGTGCGAAAATAAGGTATCGTTGCTGTTGCAATCAACAACCAATACACCCAGATGCGCATGCACAACGGACGTATCTGAAAGCAATGTTCGGCTCGCTTTCCGAATCACCTGTTGCTGAAGCGAACAGGACCCCAACAGAAAGAGCATCAAGATCAAGTGCATCGATGACCTGTATCCAAAAAGAACGATCCTGTACCCGTCGCATTTCATGAAATAAATATACAAGTTTCTACTTTGCAGTTTTGTTATCCGTTTGATCCTGCGTAATTTTAAAAATGTACTGGTTAAAACAGTTAAAATACTTCAAAGGTCTCCTGATTCCGCTGGGATTGTTTTTCTCATTAATCTTCATTGGAACAATTGGATATATTTTGATCGAAGATTACAGTCTGCTTGAAGCATCGTACATGACTGTAATAACCATTGCAACCGTTGGATTTATGGAAATACGTCCCTTGTCGGATGCCGGCAGAATATTTACCATTATCATTATCCTGATTAACGTAGGCGCATTTACTTTTTTTGTAACGTACTTAACCCGCTATCTTTTGGATGGCGAGTTTCTCAGAACCTTTAAACAGATGAAAATGGACAATGCAATCAGTCAATTACAAAATCATGTTATTGTTTGCGGTTTTGGTCGTAACGGCACAGAATGCGCTCATGTGTTACATCGAAACGGAATTCCATTTGTAGTTGTAGAAGAAAAAAATGATCTGCCGGCCGATCTTGGTTTTGAAGTGAATTATTTTATGAAAGGCGATGCTACAAAAGATGAAGTGCTGAAAGAAGCCGGTATTTTAAAAGCAAAGGCAATTATTATGACCATGCCTATTGATGCCGATAATCTATTTACCGTTTTAACAGCCCGGCAATTACACCCCAATGTTACAATCATCAGCAGAGCTTCTCATGACAGCAGCGTCAATAAACTCAAAATTGCGGGAGCCAATAATGTGATCATGCCCGACAAAATCGGAGGAGCCCAAATGGCTACATTGGTTTTAAATCCGGACATACAGGAAATGATCTCCCTTTTGGCAACACGCAGTAATTCCCGCTTCAGAATCGAAGAGTTACAGGCTACAAAAAATATTTCATTAAACGATATGAACTTGTGGGCCCGTACAGGCTGTACGTTACTAGCCGTGAAAAACGGGAAAGACTACATCCTGAATCCCGGCCCTTCATTTGTCATTCATGGAGGAGAACGCCTGATTATTATGGGGAGCGACGAACAAATACAAGTCGCCAAAAGTCTGATTTGATCATTCCCGTTCCTGAGCCCGCAACCAGCGTTCAGGAATTTCATTTAAACTGGCCGATCTGTAATCGGCAGCGCTGCATGGAATAAATTTCTGATTGGGCAACTGCATCCACCAACGTCCCGTCTTCTTGCTTTGCAAAAACAAGGTATCAACATCTGCAAACAATGTATGATACTCATTGAACGCATTCCGGTTCGACAGTTGTGCCTCCGTTTTTGACTTGCTTTTGCCATCAATATAGTACCAGATCATTTGTGCAGCCTGCATGGCCGTGAGTTCATCTTTATCTGTTCGCGTATTGTATCCGTAGATGCCGAGGGTACTGACGCGGTCGCTCAAGCCGGCAAAGCGTGTGAGTGTACAAATTTCTTCTCCATTAAACCCATTGGGAGAGAATCGGTTAGACGGAGCATAGGCGCTTGCAATGGAAGCCATATCGATAGAAACCATATCGGAACTTCGCAACACCGGCTCCATTTCTTCGATTTTATCCTTTACAACACCCAAACGAAAGCAGTCGAACCGCAATTTATCCATCGTTTGCAACATATTGGGATGGGCATAATAAATCTGAAATCCTACATGATTGTACTGCCGTATGTAATTGGGATCCCCGGTTAGCATTTCCATTAAAAAATTCTCACTCCGGATCGAAGAGCCGGTGCCAAGATCAATAAGGGCATCGATACAGGATGCTTCGATGATTTGCTGGTGTTGAACGTAAGCTCCGTACTGAGCGAGCGTAAGATCGTGACTGCCACCAATGATCACAACCGCTTTTTTGAGATGGAGCAGTTCGGCAATGACCGTTTTTGCAGCAGCATAGGTATCCTGTAGGGTTGCGCCGGATTGCACATCGCCGATATCGGCCACTAAAACTTCTTTATGCCAATTGTACAGTTGGTATAACTTTTTGCGAATGGCAACAGGAGCTGCCCCCGCAGAAACGCCATTTCCCGTTCCACGTTCTTCGCCAATACCCAGAAGTACAACATCTGCAAGTTCCAGATCCGGGAACTGATCGGTATAAGATTGTATGCAGGAACCCAGTTGAGCTTCATTCAACTCTTCATCTCCCATTAATTGAATCCGATCTATGGGTTGCAAAAAATCCTGAACTAAAAGTGCATCAATCATATGGTATGGTTTCGTTGGCAAACATAATAAAAGATAGCTGATGTTCGCAGAGAGTTTCCATAAGTTCTCAAACATCCGTTATCACCGCCTTAATGCCCTGTACAGCCAACGATGGCATCCCTTATCTTTGCGTAATGGAACAGGTAATGGAACAAATCCTGCAGCACAAACAGGAAATTGAAAATCTTCAAATTGCAGATGTCAAAGCATTGGAAGAGTACCGCATTAAATATCTGGGCACAAAAGGAATTGTAAAAGCCCTGATGGGGGAAATGAAACAGGTGCCCGTCGAAAAAAAGAAAGATTTTGGTCAACTGCTCAATGAATTCAAGCAGTTCACAGAAAGTAAATATGAAAGCTGGAAAGAAACGATTCAAGATCGTTCGAATCATCTTTCCGGGTTGGACCTTACGCTTCCCGGAGATGCTGTTCCTGCCGGAAGCCGCCATCCGATCAGCTTAATGCGAAACCGAATTGTATCTATTTTTCAACGGCTGGGATTTGCAGTTGCAGAAGGTCCTGAGATCGATAACGATTGGAACAATTTTACGGCACTGAATTTACCCGAAAATCATCCGGCAAGAGACATGCAGGATACTTTTTACATCAGTACCGATCCCGCATGGCTGCTGCGTACACACACCAGCAATGTTCAGATTCATGAAATGTCGAAAGGGAAGCTCCCGATTCGAATCATTACACCCGGCCGTGTGTATCGTAATGAAACCATCAGTGCAAGAAGCCATTGTTTTTTTCATCAGGTAGAGGGACTCTATATTGCTGAAAATGTAAGTTTTGCCGACCTGAAGCAAACCCTTTACTTTTTTGTACAGGAAATGTTTGGCAAAGATGTAAAAGTGCGCTTCCGTCCGTCGTATTTCCCTTTTACCGAGCCCAGCGCCGAAATGGACATCAGTTGTCTGCTTTGTCATGGAGACGGTTGCAGTGTATGTAAAAAAACAGGCTGGCTTGAAATATTGGGCTGCGGAATGGTACACCCAAAAGTTCTGGAAAATTGCGGCATTGACAGCAACAAATATTCGGGTTTTGCATTTGGAATGGGCATTGAGCGCCCCGCATTATTGAAATATGGCATTAAAGACATTCGTCTGTTTAGTGAAAATGATGTGCGATTCCTGAAGCAATTCACAGGTGCGATTTAATCAACGGTTTTCATCTTTGAAGTAATTCCCTGTTGGACCTTCACTTCAAATCAAACCGAAACCCATTCAAAACATCTGCATGATACTTGTAACCGGAAGTACGGGCCTGGTAGGATCTGCTTTACTGAAGCAATTAATACTTCGTAAAGAACTGCCTATCGTTGCGCTGTACCGAACAACAAAACCGGTCTTACTAACAAAAGAAGAGCAAGATCAGATTCAATGGATACAAGGGGATATACTGGATACGTCGCTTCTTTATGATCTGATGAATGGCTGCAAACAAGTTTACCATTGTGCAGCCATCGTTTCGTTTCATCCAAGCAGGAGAAAACGGATGGAGGCAATCAATATTCAGGGCACAGCCAATGTTGTGAACGCTGCACTTGAAAATCAGGTTACCAAACTTGTACATGTAAGTTCGGTTGCAGCCATTGGTCGTTCCCGAACCGGCGAACCTGCCAATGAAAAAAACAAATGGCAGGAAGAAGCCGGCCTTTCACATTATGCTTTAACCAAACACTTTTCCGAATTAGAAGTATGGCGTGGAATTGGAGAGGGACTTCGGGCTGTTATCATCAATCCGTCCATCATTCTGGGGGAAGATACCTGGGAAGATGGATCGGCAGCGCTGTTTAAAAAAGCGTATCACGAATTTCCATGGTATACAGAAGGATCTACCGGTTTTGTGGACGTGAAAGATGTTGCACGTATCATGATCGAATTCATGGATCACGACATTCACTCGGAACGATTCATTGTAAGCAACGAACAGTTGAACTATCGTGAATTGCTTACTAAAATCGCTGTCGCTTTCGGAAAAAAACCTCCGCGCTATAAAGCACCAAACTGGATGATTGATATACTTTGGCGCCTGGAACGAATTAAATCGATAATCAGTAATGAAGAGCCGGTCATTACCAAAGAGACCGCGCAAACGGCAAAATCAATTCGTCGTTTCGACTCTTCTCACTTGCAATCTGCCCTTCCCGATTTCAGGTTTACACCCATTGACGAAACGATCCGGCGTACAACCGAATTCTTAACGAATTTGTATGATTTAAACGAATAGCTTTATACTTTCTGAGATAAAGAGAAAACAACCGGAATGCTCATACATGATGATTCCCTGTTAATTTTGAAAACAATTCAGATGCCACTCATTGCCCTGATATGTACGCAAGAAAATCCATAACATATTCCGGATGACCTCTGCGGATGTATTTGAAGGGTACGATCTGTGGTAATCGAAAAAGTAATACAATCATGAAATCAATCCTTTTCTTCTTAGTGCTTTCATTATTTGCACATTCTCTGTCAGCACAAAACACATTGACCATAAAAGGAAGAGTACTGGACGACAGTACTCGTACACCACTGGAAGGCGCATCGGTACTTTGTCAGAATTCAACCCGTGGCACGACCACCGACAAAGAAGGTTTTTTCCGCATCGATTTACAAGCCGGAGGACATCAATTGGTGTTTACATTCACAGGATATGAAAACGAAAGTATCCGAATCACTTCTTCACAAGACAATGGCACGGAACTCACAATTTTGATGAAGAAGAAAGAAAAGAAACTGGAAGATGTCGTTGTGCAGGCCAGTAATGAAGTTAAAGACGGACTGCAAAAATACGGCAGCCATTTCAAAGACTTCTTTATAGGAGCCACCCCTTTCGCTTCTCAATGTAAAATCGAAAATCCTGAAGTCCTGAAATTTTTCTATTCCAAAAAGAAAAACCGCTTAAAAGTGAAAGCAGAGCAACCGGTCGTTGTATTGAACTATGCACTCGGTTATAAAATCCAATACCAGCTCGACTCCTTTATCTATGAATACAACACCAAATACAGTGCCTATACAGGTGTTGCCTTTTATACCGAACTGGATTCAACCGCAGAGCAGAAACAACAATGGAAATTCAATCGGGAAAAAACCTATTACGGTTCCCGACTGCATTTCATGCGCTGTTATTACGACAGTACCCTTACAGAAAATGGTTACACACTGGAACGATTGACAACCGACACTGCAACCCGACAATTCAAAGTAATGGAACTCAAAAATCCATACGATTCGGCTCTTTATACAATTACAGACAGTACAGACAAAGAGATCAATCTCTTTGGAAAATTCCGGCTAACATACAAATTGGCCCCGATGGAAAAAGAATACCTCATAGCCAATAAATATCCACTCACGGCAAAAGAACAAGTTTCGACCATTGAATGCATCAATGGATTTGTGATCACCGAAAACGGATTTTTTTATGAGCAAACAGAAGTGATCAATAGTGGTTATTGGGCCTGGAAGATTTTGGCCGATCAACTGCCTTATGATTATTGGCCCGAACAATAAAGATTACGATTGCTTTTTCAAACGATCCCACAACTCAGGAATACGTTTAATCCAAACCAATTCCTTAATTTTTTCTTTTGCTTCGGAGACAGGGCTTCCAAAATAAACTTTTCCGCCCTCAAGCGATGCAGGAACGCCACTTTGAGCATACACAACCGCGCCTTTGCCAATCGTAAGCGTTTTACTGACACCTACCTGCCCCCACAAGACCACTTCATCTTCAATGGTTGTGGCGCCTGCAACACCTACCTGCGCAGCAAAAAGACAATTCTTTCCTATTATACAATCGTGACCGATATGAACCTGATTGTCAAATTTGGTTCCTTTCCCAATAACGGTATCATGACTAACCCCCCGGTCAATCGTGCAACATGCACCCAATTCAACATCATCTTCAATTACAACACGACCGCAACTTTCCATTTTTTTATACCATACCTCACGATGCTTCTTCGTGTTATAATAAAACGCATCACTGCCAATTACAGTTCCGGAATGAATAACAACACGATCTCCAATTACTGAATGATCGTATACTACAACATTGGGATGGATTATACAATCTTTTCCAATTACAACATGGTTCCCGATGATAGCACCCGGCATGATCACCGTGCCTTCACCCATGACGGCACTCGTACTGATTGCTTGAGCAGATGGAGAAAAGGGACGAAAATGTTTTACAATTTTTAAGTACGCCTCAAACGGCTCTTCGCACACCAGCAATGCTTTTCCTTCCGGCACTGTGGTTTCCTGATTGATGATGATAAAACTTGCTGCTGATTGAATGCAACGATCATAATACTTGGGATGATCCACAAAAACCAAATCACCGGTTTCTACTTTATGAATTTCATTGATTCCTGTTGCCATTCCCTCTTTGTTGCCAATAACAGAAGCACCAATCAAATCAGCCACCCATGTAACAGATACCGGAGCAGGAAATTTCATATTTATTTTTTTTCAAAGGTACAGTGCTTTATCATTTGCCTCATTAGAATTTCAGTAAGGAATCCATTCCTGTGAAGCAATAACAACAATCAACTGAATCCATCTTTTCATTGATCTTTATTGCATCACGATTCAATAAACAAGAATCATGATACATATAAAAAACAATTTGATCCGAACGTTTAAATGAAAACAACAACATCAATCAGGACAAAAAAACAGGATGATTCTGTTTTAAAATTCAACTGTTGCTTGGCCATGACAGAAAAAGATGGATGCCCTTTTCCACAAACAATAAAAAAATGTGAATAAAATAAATTGAAAATTTTTTCTTTATAGAAATAATTTATTTTAATATTGTGCAAGGAAATTTATTTCCCGGTACTTACTAACCCATCCATTCTAAAAGCTCGGTTTCTTCCGGGCTTTTTTATTTCCCGTTTTTGAAATCAATTCTTGAATTACAACACAAGACAAATGGCTTTGTCCCGAATAGTTGATCGAATGAAATCGAAATACATTACTTTGCTAAAAAAACAGTTATGCTCAAATCAATGACAGGCTTTGGAAGGATCGAAGCGACAGCCGGTGATAAAACTTTTTTAGTCGAAATCAAATCACTGAATGGAAAACAATTTGAGCTCAACTTACGACTCACTCCACTTTTGAAACCCTATGAATTTGAAATTCGGTCTATGTTATCCGATCAACTTCTGCGTGGTTCTATCGAATGCACGATTTCTTTAAAACAAAACAGTGGCAGCGGTGCTATCACAATCAACAAGGAAATGGCAAAAGCCTATTTTCAACCCTTGAAAGAAGTTGCCGATGATTTGCAGATTCAAGTGAGCGAATATGTACTAGGCGCCTTGCTTCGATTGCCGGATGTGGTAGTGCCCAATACAGACGTCCTCAGTAATGAACAATGGAAACAGTTTCAAGGTATTCTCATCAATACGATTCAGGCCATCAACACCCACCGCAACATCGAAGGAGCCGCACTAGAAAAAGACCTGATTGAACGAATCCATAATATTCTTGCTTATCAGGAAAAGATCAGCGAACTGGAGCCCTTACGTCAACACAAAATGAAAGAAGACCTCCGAAGAAAAATGGAGGAGCAACTGGGAAAAGAAAATTACGACACCAACCGCCTGGAGCAGGAAATGATTTACTATATCGAAAAAATCGACATCAGTGAAGAGCAGGTTCGTTTGCGTAACCATTGCGACTATTTTTTGAACATTTTGAAAGAAACGGATGAAGCCAAAGGAAAGAAGTTGGGCTTTGTAATACAGGAAATTGGACGGGAAATCAACACCACCGGTGCAAAAGCATATGATTCCGGCATCCAAAAACTGGTGGTACTGATGAAAGATGAATTGGAAAAAGCAAAAGAGCAGGTCTTAAATGTTTTGTAACAGCTACCTCTAAATGAAACGGAACTTTTAATTTTACATCTAAACAGAGTACGCTTGAAACCATTGTCTACCGCCGTTACGGCATTGCTCATATCTTTCTTATTTCTTTCCATTGTGTCGTGCAACACCGTCGATACATTCGAAAAAAATAGTGAAATCCCCAAACATCAATGGTATCATAATTATGAACCCGAAATCAGTTTTACCATTACCGACACAACCGCTGTTTACAATTTATTCATAACTCTGCGGCACACACACGCTTACGCTTATCAGAACCTCTGGCTCTTTGTCTCAACACTGCAACCCGGCGATACCACCTTTCGTAAAGAACGTATTGAGTTGACCCTGCAACAACCGGACGGAACCTGGATTGGATCCGGACTGAACGATATTTGGGAAGTGCGTTACCCGTTGTTTACCGATGTGCGGTTTCGGAAACAAGGAAATTATATTGTTAAACTCAAACAAACCATGCGCGACAATCCCTTGTTGCACATCATGAATGCAGGCATTCGAATTGAAAAAGTAAAATCATGAGCAGTGCCGCCAAGAAAAGAACGCGACCGGGAAACTTTACCATATGGTTCTGGATCCTGCTCATCTACATTGTAGCCGCACTGGTTTGGTGGTTCATCTCACTTGAAATACAGAATGCAGAAATGGCGACCCTTAAACTCCGCCAACTCGACAAGCAGGATCCGCACTATATCATCAAGGCCAACGCAGTTTTGAATGAGAAAAGAAGAGGTACCGCCAAGTACATGGGTGAAGGCATCACTTTTCTGGCACTCATATTGGCAGGAGCATTCATTGTTTACCGTTCCATCCGAAAACAAATGGCGCTTTCATCCTTACAGCGCAATTTCATGATGGCGATCACACATGAATTAAAAACGCCCATTGCAACAACCCGATTAACACTGGAAACCCTTCAAAAAAGAAAACTGGATGAAATCCAGCAGCAAAAATTACTCACCAATGCACTTTCTGAAACCAACCGACTCAATATTCTGACCAATAACATTTTACTGGCCGCTCAGATGGAAGAAAAAAAGTTTCGTAGGGAGAACGAACCGCTTTTACTTACAAACCTGGCCAATTCCATTGTAAATGATTACAGAAACAGATATCCAAAACGTACCATCGAGTGCCACATTGAAGAAGGGATTTATCTGAATGGCGATGAACTCTTAATCCAGATTGCCTTGAGTAATCTTATTGACAATGCAATCAAATATTCGCCCACTCAAGCAACGGTTGTGATTGATTTGATTCAAAGCAATCAATACATCGAATTAAAAGTAACAGATTCGGGGCCCGGGATCAAGGATGCAGAGAAAAAACTCATTTTTCAAAAATTTTACCGGTCGGGCGACGAAACAACCCGTAAAACGAAAGGAACCGGCCTGGGGCTTTACCTCACAAGAAAAATCATTGAGCATCATAATGGTGACATTTTTGTGATCGACCATAAACCACATGGAAGTATTTTTGTAATCCGGCTTACAGAAGGAACAAAAAACTAATCACTTCTGCGGGCAATCCTAAAACAAAGCAAGTATGTCCGAATCCAAAGCATCGATTCTTTTAGTGGAAGACGAAGAGCATTTACTGGAAGCCTTAAAACTGAATCTGGAACTGGAAGGGTATGCCGTTACAACGGCTATGGATGGAGCTACTGCCATAAAAGCAATTGAACAAGAATATTTTGACCTGATCATCATGGATGTCATGCTCCCCGAGATGGATGGCATTAGTGTTATAGAAAGTATTCGTCTTCGAAAAAACGAAGTGCCGGTTTTAATATTAAGCGCAAAAAACGCTTCTGCCGATCGCGTTCTGGGACTGAAAAAAGGAGCAGACGACTACCTCACGAAACCATTTGACCTGGAAGAACTGCTGCTGCGTATCGAAAAACTCATCGATAAAAATAAAAAAATACAGGAAAAAGATACCATCGGGGACACCTACGAATTTGGAAACAACCGTATTGATTTCAAAGCACAAACTGCCGTAAATTATAAGGGGGAACAGATGGAGTTAAGTAAAAAAGAAAGCATGTTACTGCAATTGCTTATAGAAAATAAGAATGAAGTGGTAACGCGTGAAAAAATATTACAGGCAGTATGGGGCTATAATGTATATCCCACTACACGCACGATCGATAATTTCATTTTAAGCTTCAGGAAATATTTTGAGAAAGACAGCCGGAATCCACACTATTTTCACTCAGTTCGTGGTGTTGGCTATCGTTTTCTTGAAAATTAAATACCGAATCTGAATCAACGATTAAAGATCCCCCAATTGAGGCCTCAAAACAATGTCTTCTACGCAAGCCTGCGGTGACAGTTGTGTGGCAGCATATACCATTTGAGCCACATCTGTAGCTTCCATGATACGACCTGTTGAATTATCGAAATCGCCCCAGGAATCCGTTAATACGGCACCGGGAAAAACAGAAGTTACCCTGATTCCGTCCGGCTTCAACTCTTCCCGCAAATTGGTACTGAACCCATACAAAGCATATTTGCTGATTCCATAAGCGCCTCCCTGGGGATAGGCCTTCAAAGAAGCAATAGAACAAATATTAAAAATATGCCCGTTCTTTTGAGATTTCATGACCGGCACAAGTTTCCGGGTCAAATGATAGGCACTGTACAGATTGATCTGCAGCATGGACTCCAAAACACCTTCTTGTTCCAGACAGATGGAGCCCGGCAGAAAACTTCCGGCATTGTTGATCAATACATCAACAGAACAACGATTGTCAAGCATCCAATCGGCAAAACTTTCTACCCCCTCTTTGGTAGACAAGTCTCTTGCCTTTGCCTTGATTTTGACTCCGGGATAACGTACTTGCAATGCATCTACAGTTTGGTTCAAATGCGTTTCGTTTTTGGAACACAAAAAGAGATGATGCCCGTTCGAGGCAAACAAATCGGCAATTGCTTTGCCAATTCCTCTGGAGGCGCCGGTAATGACTACATTCATTGTGTATGGGTTTGTGATGCGAAGTACGAACATTTTTTGATTACACGATACATCCCTAACAACCTGATAAAAACAGTTATGCACAACCATTAGCCGTTCCTTGAAGTATCGGTATTCATTCACAAGTTGCCTTTTAATTTGCGTAATTTGCGTTATGCCTTATCGTCATTTATTTTTTGACCTTGACCATACATTATGGGATTTCGATACCAATGCGCTGGAAACGCTTGCCGATCTTTACCGTGACCTGAAATTAGCAGATGCCGGAATCGATGATTTTGATCGCTTTTGCAAACAGTACTTGCACCACAATGCTATTTTATGGGACCGGTACCATAATGGCTATTTAACCGGGGAGGAGTTAAAGTGGAAACGGATGTGGCGCACCTTACTGGATTTCAAAATTGGAAGTGAAGAGCTGGCACGAGCTATGAGTAATTACTTTTTGGA
Organism: Chitinophagaceae bacterium; assembly: GCA_947456025.1. Taxonomy (GTDB): domain Bacteria; phylum Bacteroidota; class Bacteroidia; order Chitinophagales; family Chitinophagaceae; genus Lacibacter. Next base: position 32,852 of record CANGQQ010000002.1, read on the forward strand.
ACACCTGCCTTCCAAACAAAATTTATTTCCTTACACTCATGAGATCCTAAAACACCTCAAGGAAAAAGGTTATGTCATGCACCTCATTACCAATGGATTCGAAAAAACACAATGGAAAAAACTGAATAACAGCCAACTTGGGCAATACTTTGAAGAGGTCATAACAAGTGAAGGAAGCAACAGCGTCAAACCCAATAAAGAAATTTTTGAATACGCATTAAAAATTACAGGTGCCCACTTGCAGGAAAGCATTATGATTGGCGATAACCCAAAAGCAGATATTTTAGGCGCAATCAATATCGGTATGGACTCTGTTTTTGTAAACCATCTGAAAATCGAACCGGCATTTCATGCAACTTTTACGATTTATCACTTACAAGAACTGGAAACAATATTTTAAGTAATTCAAAAAAGAAGGTGTTGTTCAATACCTTTGCATTGAATATTCACTCAATCCTTTAATTGTTACATATGCGTAACTTATCATTCATTTTGTTTTTTTTGATGTTGGCCTTCCTTTCCTGCAAGGAAACAAAACACAACTCCGAAACAACAATTCAACGGGAAACAACAGCTACAGAGGAAAACAAATACAAGAATGTAAAATTTGATTCCGATAAAGACTTCATCTGCGGCATGCCTGTTTCTGCAGGAGTAAGTGACACTGCACATTACAAAGGGAAAGTATATGGATTCTGTGCCGCTGAGTGTAAAGCTGAATTCCTGAAAAATCCGGAAAGTTACCTGACACAGAACAAGCCATAAAAAAGGTTGTATCGAATACGACACAACCCTTCATGTATTGTTCTGTTTTGATTAATACTCGGCCAAAACGGTAACGCCGGCTTGTACTTTTTCGTTTAACTGCACTTTAATTTTGGCATCCGGTGGCAATAACAAATCCACGCGCGAACCAAATTTGATAAATCCTAATTCTGAACCTTGTTCCACTTTTTGTCCGGGTTGCAGATAGTTGACAATTCGTTTTGCCAATGCGCCTGCAATTTGTTTTACAAGAATGGTAACACGCTCGTTTTTCAGCACAACGCTATGCCGTTCATTTTCGGTCGAAGACTTCGGATGCCAGGCAACCAGGTACTTCCCCTTGTGATATTGTGAATACAGAACTTCTCCGGTTATTGGGCTGGTGTTCACATGAACATTGGCCGGACTCATAAAAACACTTAACTGTATTCTTTTGTCCTTAAAATACTCTACATCGGTTACTTCTTCAATCACAACCACCTTGCCATCACAGGGACTTGTTATGGCAGTTGCACTTTTCGTTAAAGTACGAGCAGGAATTCTGAAAAATGAAATAATAAACAACAGAAGAAACAGTGTTGCTGCCAAAACCACCCACGCGATTACAGGAAAATCGGAAGATAAAAACTTAAATGCTAGCAAATTGATCAATATAAACAGAATGGCTGCAATAGAAATACTCTTAAATCCTTCTCTGTGAATTGTCATGAATTGTAATTAAAAAACGAAAGTACAAATTATCAGCCGAAACTGTTCTTATCGAACAGATTCGATCACTAGCGCTTATCTGCTTGTGTAATCGTTCCAAACCGGCTCCAATGTTTTCTTGCAAAATCAAGAAAGGGTGCCGGACTCTTCTCAAATCCTGAATCATTAAGAATCAAACCTCCGATTGTATCCTCCTGCACAACCACCTCTTCTTCTCCTGTCAATGTATAATTCTGTTTCCCTTCATAAAGCAAGAGCTTCTTTTCCAATGGCATGCCGTTTGCCTTACACCCCATCACATAGACAAAAGTAATTTCTGCAAGTGCATCTTGATCCAGATCCGTAATTGATAAATGATTGGGATAAAATATGCACAAGGGTTCCTGCTTACAATTTACAAGTTCATCAGTCATAATCCATTGTTGTACAAAACCACTATCGGTTTTCAAGAATAAAACTGCTGAAATTTTTGCAGTTGAAAAGGCGTTCCCTTTTTCAATATAGGGACCGGTTTCATATAAAACCAACCAGTTTTCTCCTGCCGCATCATGCCATTTTTGAGCCTGTTTCAATTGAAATGCATTAGGCGCCGGCAACAACTCACTAACCGCAACCGTGATATCTTCCACCGTTGAAACCGTAGCTACATCACCTGTTGTAACAACGTTTTTTCGCTCTGCCCGTTCTTTACAGGAGAAGAAGATCAAAAGCAAACAAACAAGAATAAGACGCTGCATTCTTAATCAATAATTTTTAAAAACAACCAAACAAAAGGTGTCGCCAGTAACAGCGAATCAAACCGATCGAGAAACCCACCGTGCCCCGGCAAAATAGATCCACTATCCTTAATTCCGGCCAACCGTTTCAACTTGCTTTCCAGCAGGTCACCAAATGTACCACTAACGGATGCTATGAACGCAATGAAAGACCAAATATAAACAGCGGAGGATTGACTCCAAAAGCCGAGCAGGCTCATGATGGCAACCGAACATACAATGCCGCCAATTGTACCTTCCCAGGTTTTTTTGGGCGAAACGGGACTCAAGGGCCGCTTACCAATTAAAGAGCCTATGATGTAGGCCATTGTATCGTTGATCCAAATTGATGCAATGATGATTAAGGGAATGGTATAGGCACTGATTGAAGCCAGAATCGTAGAAACTCCTCCCAAAATCGTATTCCCATTTTTGGGTATCCACATGGCACCGCTGCGGATGTGTAGCAGAAGCGCCCAACTCAGGGAAATATAAATAAGGCCCAATAAGGAATAACCAATATTCTTGAATTGTAAGGAACGGGAAAACAACACTTCTGTAACAGGTAACAAGAAAAGTCCGGTCAATCCTAAAATCCATCCAATCGAGTAAAGTGAAACCTCTGTTCCGGGAATAAACCAGTCTTTTGTACAAAACAACATCAAGCCATAACCGGCCAGCATGGTACCGTATCGGTGAAACGGATTGATGGATGCATAATCGTTATCGATTAATGCAATGATTTTCTGGTATTCGAACCAACAACCAAAATGGATGACGGTGAACAAGACAAGGAAACTCCATTCGTTGTACAATAAACCGAGAAACATAATACCAACGAACAGCAATGCCGAGAGAGCCCTTGTGTTAAATGTTTTCCAATTCCAGGCCATCAGGAGATAGAATTTGAGTGATCAGAATTATCTGCAATACTATCCGGTGCAACTTTTGTGGCTGAGAATCCTTTCAGCAAAGCAATTAATCCTGCTACTACGAAGGCGCTGATCAGTCCTCCCCACCAGGGTGCACTATCCCCAAACTCCGTATCAATTTTATTGTACTTCACTTGCTGCCAGTAAAAAACGGAAACAGTAAGCGCATTGTTCACAAAATGAGCAAGGATGCTGTACCATAAATTTCCGGAAACATAAAAAATAACGCCAATGACAAAGCCAAGCAACATGCGGGCTAGAAATCCATACCATGAAAAATGAATCGCACTGAATATAAAGGCTGTGACAAAAATAGCCACCCACGGATTTTTAAACCAGCGAATGAAAATCTGTTGCATACTCCCTCTAAAGAAAACTTCTTCAACAAGTGCCGGTATAAAAGCAATCACAACAAGTGCAACAAAATAATCGATCGGCGATTTGAAAGAAGCAATCAGCTTAACCTGATCGTAATACTTCGACTCCATAGTATCAAACATCTTTCTTAAAGCAGAGGAAACAGGGATTGCTTTGTTTAAGTCGGCCAAATAACCAACCAATGGAATTACAGTCAGCATAATCAACGCCACAGTAAGCGCCCGGTTGAAATGCAGTCTGCGGTGAAAGCCCAATTCTGAGAACGGTTTTTGACTATAGACTCTTGCCGTAATATAGGCCGGCAGCAAAAAACTTACAGTCGCAGAAACGATCGATATCATTTTTATAGCATGGATGTATGCCGGATTCAGCATATCGGTTTCAAACGTAAAAAGAGATCGGCCCGTCATGAGTGACCAAACTGCTACAGCCGACAGGTTTCCGGCCACAAAACAGGCGACCCATAAGCCCATTAAGGTCAAAAATTGTGCGGAAGGATTCGGCTTGCTGTCAAATACAAAATCGCTCATAGTTAGAAAGTGGCTATTTTTGCCTTTTAAAACGATTTGGTAAAGATAGGCAACATATCGCTTCCTGAATTTCCGCTCATCCTCGCACCTATGGAGGATGTAAGCGACCCGCCCTTTCGTGTCGTATGTAAAGATAACGGTGCCGACCTGATGTTCAGCGAATTCATCAGTAGTGAAGGATTGATACGGGATGCGATCAAAAGCAGACAAAAACTGGATTTTGATGAAGAAGAACGTCCTTTTGGAATCCAGATTTTTGGAGGAGATGAAGAAGCTCTGGGATTGAGTGCAAAAATTTGCGAAACCGTTAACCCCGATCTGGTAGATATCAACTTCGGTTGCCCTGTAAAAAAAGTCGCACTCAAAGGAGCCGGTGCCGGTGTACTGAAAGACATTGATTTGATGATCCGTCTTACCGAATCGGTCGTGAAATCAACATCGCTGCCGGTAACCGTTAAAACAAGATTAGGCTGGGACGAAAGCACCAAAAACATAGAAGAAGTTGCGGAGCGTTTGCAGGATGTGGGCATCCGGGCTTTAAGTATTCACGGAAGAACCCGTATGCAAATGTACAAGGGTGAGGCCGACTGGACCTTGATTGGAAAAGTGAAAAACAATCCCCGTATTACCATTCCCATTTTTGGAAATGGCGATATTGATTCACCGCAAAAAGCACTGGAATATAAAAACCGGTATGGTGTGGATGGCATTATGATCGGTCGCGCAGCCATCGGTTATCCCTGGATCTTCAATGAGATCAAGCATTTCATTAAAACCGGGGAATTGCTTCCGCCACCAACAGTAGAACAACGTGTGGAGGTGTGCCGGAAACACTTGCATAAATCCTTCCAATGGAAAGGACCCAAAATCGGCATCTTTGAAATGCGTCGCCATTATGCCAATTATCTGAAAGGATTACCCAACATCAAGGAGTACCGCAGTAAATTGGTCGTTTTACCTACAGTGGAAGAAATCGATGCAGTTCTTGACGAAATCCTCGTACAGTTCAAAGGCTTTGAGTTTGAACGTTCCAAAATTGAGTTGATCAATTACCACGAAAAGTGTCCGATCAATTAACCAACCCATTCTTTATCTGCTGTCATTTCAATCAAGAATTCTGTGACTGTAATGCTAAGAAAGAATTGCAGTTCTCATCTTTGAATCCATTGGATCGATTCCTGGATCCATATAATGTGTCAGTTGTCCGGAAGCGTTGATTACGTATTTGGTAAAATTCCATTTCGGAGCCCGATTGTTCCATCCGTTTTGTTCGGCATCACTCAACCAGCGAAATACAGGATTTTGCAAAGAGCTTTTCACGACAGAAGATTTTTTCATCAATGGAAACCTGACTCCGTAATTGAACGAACAGAATGCGGCAATTTCTGCGTCAGTTCTCTTTTCCTGTTCTTTAAAATCATTGGAAGGGAAAGCTATAACCACCAGGTTTTCTTTGTGTGCATCTGCCAACATTTGGAGTCGTTCATACTGGGACGTATATCCGCAATCACTTGCCGTGTTTACAATTAAAACGCTTTTGCCTTTCAAACTTGAAAAATCCAGTAAGGACCCATCTGTAAGCTCTGCCGTAAGGGTATAAAACGATATGGCGGGCACAGTTGTTTGATTGTGATACACACGCGCATTCCTTTGAACCAGCCTCATCAACAACGGATAAAGGAGTTTTAATATTTTTTGTCTGACTGTCATAAACGTTATTCGATCGCTGCTTGATCTGTTATTTTCTACCTAACAAGAAACGCCACAGTTTTGTTTTCATCGGATGGAAGGGTGCATGCCGGAAAAAAGGTTCAAACCAGGTAGCACGCTTTACAATGCCTTTGTAGTGTGTGAACGTATCAAAGGAGTATTTGCCCAAGTAACGCCCGTGGCCGCTATATCCCACTCCACCGTAGGGAAGCGCACTGTTTGCAAGCTGCAGGATGGTTTCATTCACGGCACCGCCTCCAAAACGAAGCCGTTCCATGAAATATCTTTCCGTTGTTGTACTGGATGTAAAAAGATAAAAAGCCAGCGGATAGGGATTCCTGTCTATGAAATCGAGTGCCTCTTGCTTGTCTTTGTAGGTGAACACCGGCAACAAAGGACCAAACAGTTCATCCTTCATGATACCGGCATCGGGATGTATATTCTCCAGAATCGTAGGCGCAATGTATAAATCCGAAGCATCATACTGTCCTCCATACACAATTGTTCCCTCTTGTAAATAAGTCAGCAGTTGATTAAATCGCTTTTGATTGATGATGCGTGCATAACTGCTGCTCTTTTGCGGATTCGTTCCAAATCCTCGTTCGATTTCCTTGATCAGGGTTTCGATGAAAACAGTTTTTATAGATTCATGAACGAGTATGTAGTCGGGCGCAACACAACTCTGACCTGCATTGATCAGTTTTCCCCATACGATTCGTTTGGCGGCAATTTTAAGATTTGCATCGGGTTCCACAACACAAGGACTTTTACCACCCAATTCCAGCGTAACAGGACTTAACTGTTTTGCAGCCATTGCCATAATCTTCTTTCCTACACTTGTGCTTCCTGTGTACATCACATGGTCGAAATGAAAATGCTCAAGTAAACCGGGTAATACGGTTGCGCCCTCACCCAAGAGAACGTGCAGATATTCTTTAGGAAAAGCCTCATTAAGTATTGAGGCCATGAGTTCAGAAGTATTCGGACTCAACTCAGAGGGCTTTATGATGAGAGTATTCCCTGCTGCAATGGCGCCTGCAACAACACGTAAGGTCAAAAGAATCGGATAATTCCAGGGGGAAATAACCAGCACCGTTCCCAATGGATCCGGAACGATGTAGGAATGTGCCGGAAAAAGAAAAATCGAAGAGGTAACTGTTTTAGGACGCATCCATGCTTTTAAATTACGCAACTGTACTTTAATCTCTTCCAGCACCGCACCGGTTTCGGTCATGTAGGCTTCCTGCGGATGCTTTCGCAAATCTTTATACAATGCCGCTGCAATCTGCGATTCGTTCTCGCGTATGATGGATTCCAGTTTTTTTAGTTGCGTTCGGCGAAATTCATACGTTCTCGTGATTCCGGTTTTAAAATACGCCGACTGAGCATCGTACAAAGGACGGAAGGTTTCAGCCGTTATTTGCGATTGGCTTTCCAAATGAGCAACAGACATATTCAATGTTTAGAACTTAAAGGTACCTATCATGCTAAACAATACCGAGAAATAATTGGGCGCAAAACAGCAGGAAACGAACTATCCGTCATTGGAACTCGCAACCCCATCCATTAAATTTGTAAAAAACGGAATGGTATGTGTGCTTATCAACGTAAAACATGGGTCGAAAAACGCGATCTCAATAAAAAAGCGGTTGTAAAAAAAATTGAAAAGGATTTTGCCGACATGCAAGCTGGCGAACGCATGTTCATTGCAACGCCACAAATTGTAGATGCGTACATCCGACAGATACCCAAAGGAACTGAGACAGCCCTTGCGCAAATGCGTAAAGATTTGGCTGCGGAATACGGAGCAGATAAAACATGCCCTGTTACATCAGGCATTTTTTTACGCATTGTTGCAGAGGCCGCCTATGAAGAATATCAAAACGGAACAGCCCTTCATAAGATTACTCCTTTCTGGCGTATGCTCAACGAAAAAAACCCTGCTGCAAAAAAGCTTAGTTTTGGAACGGCCTTTTTGAAGGAACAAAGACAAAAAGAACATTTGGATGGTTCAAAAACCTCCAGACCAAAATCTTGAATGATATATGCAAGCTGAAGATCTGCTTACTCCGGCAAAAACAGATGAGTATTTCATGGAACAGGCCCTGAAAGAAGCCCGGACTGCCTACGAAGAAGGAGAAGTTCCCGTTGGAGCCGTTGTTGTCATCAACAATAAAATCATTGCCCGTGGCTACAATCAGGTTGAAAAACTAAACGACCCAACGGCACACGCCGAAATGATTGCACTGACCTCCGCTTTTAGCTTTTTGGGCAGCAAATATGTTCCGGATGCCACTTTGTATGTTACGGTTGAACCTTGCTTAATGTGTGCCGGTGCGCTGTATTGGAGCAAAATTGGCAGAATTGTATGGGGCGCCTCGGATGAAAAAAACGGTCATCAACACATAACAGGAACCATAAATCCATTTCACCAAAAAGCATCTGTTACAACCGGCATCTTAAAAGAACCCTGTGCTCAATTGATGAAGGAGTTCTTCAAAGCCCGTCGTTCCTGAATTTGCAAAACCTGCCTTTTTCTTGCTTTGGATCAAGCAAGCTTGCTTATTTTTGTGCTTCACTTTAAATATCAAAACAATGTCTTTTACATTAGCCCCTCTTCCTTATGCACATGATGCACTGGAACCGCATATTGACACATTGACCATGCAAATTCATCATGGCAAACACCATCAGGCCTACGTCGATAATCTGAACAAAGCAATTGCAGGAACAGAACACGAGCAAAAATCATTGGAACAATTGGTTGCCGCAGCCGGCAGTATCTCACCTGCAGTGCGCAACAACGGAGGAGGTCACTGGAATCATACTTTTTTTTGGGAATCGCTCGCACCCAATGCCGGTGGAATTCCTGCCGGAGTTTTGGCAGAAGCCATCAACACTGCATTTGGTTCCTTTGACGCATTCAAAGAAAAGTTTGCCAATGCCGGTATGACACGCTTCGGGAGTGGCTGGGCATGGCTGCTTGTAAAAGATGGCAAACTGGAAATCTCTTCCACACCCAATCAAGATAATCCACTCATGGATGTGGCCGAAGTGAAGGGAACACCAATCCTGGGAGTAGATGTTTGGGAACACGCTTATTATCTGAAATACCAAAACCGTCGTGCCGATTACCTAGGCGCTTTCTGGAATGTAGTGAACTGGAGCAAGATTGCCGAACGCTACAGTGCTGCGAAATAATTTTCTGAATGGAATAATTTAAAGGCCCGCATACAAGCGGGTCTTTTTTTATGGCAACGGATCATAACCACTGCCACCCCAGGGATGACATTTGCTTACTCGTTTCAATGTTAGAAGCAAGCCCTTTAGAGGTCCATATTTTTTAAAGGCCTGCAAGCCGTAACTGCTACAGGTGGGCGTAAATCTGCATTTGGGGCCAATCGCGGGACTTATGACTAACTGATAAAAACGGATCAATACAATGAACGGAAGACTCATTAAATAATAAAAAACAGTTCTTGTTTTTGATTGTTTACTCATATGATTGATCAATGCGTTGTTCCAATTGTTGCAGTACTGTTTGCATATGCTGGAACAAGAATGAATAATCCGGTATTTCTTTCCCTGTAAAAATGAAAAAAAGATCCATCCGACCTCCGCGTGCATTCAATTTTTGTACCAGCAATTGCTTTTGCAAACGATAAGCTTCCCGAATCAGTCGCTTGATCCTGTTCCGGTCAACGGCTTTCTTAAAATTGCGCGTACCTACGCCCACACCAAACACAAGAGGTGGTGTGTGTACTTCCGCTTTTGATTCACTTGAAAGAATATAATAGACCCTGAAAGGAAAATGAGAGAATGACTTTCCTCCTTTGAATAACGCTTCAAGACGTTTGCGACTTTTCAGTCGTTCGGTTTTCCCAAGTGTATATGATTTCACCAACTCTAAAGTAAACAGTTTGCTCTATAACAAAAAGACATGAAAATAAAAAAGTCCCGGTCAGATGAACATCGGGACTTTAGCTATAATGTTTTACTTGCGCTTATTTTTTTGCACCACGCTCATCGCTGATCGTAAGTTTATGGCGTCCTTTTTTACGACGACTTGCCAATACTTTACGACCGTTTGCGTCTTGCATACGCTTACGGAAACCGTGTGTAGTTTTGCGACGACGTTTTGATGGTTGGTATGTTCTTTTCTGTGCCATTTTGAAATTTTTAATCCTTTTTAAATATTCCGGGAGAAGCCGGATTTCATTCATTCAGCGAGAACACCACTTCCCACTGTTTGTGAAAGGACGGCAAAGGTAAGGAAATTGCAGTATTCAATCGGCTTTTCAGCGAAAAATAACCACCGCCCCGATTAAAAAGCCCTTTCACCAATAGTAACTAAGGAAGAAGTTCTATATGTTGGGACTGAACATCTTTGCCGTAAAATAAACCCGCATGCAGATTGAACTCTTCGGCCGAGTCGGTCGTAAAAAACAACTGTTTGCCCTCTTTAAGCAACCTTTGATCCATATCGGGATGACGTTTCAAATAGTCTTTAAGGCTGGAGGCGACAATAGCCCCCTGTGAAAGCAGTCGGATTCCCTTAGGTAACAATTGTTCAATTTTCTTTGCCAGCAACGGGTAATGGGTGCAGGCCAGTAAAATAGCATCTATTTCGGGATCCTGCTGCAGCAAATCATCAATGCATTCTTTAATGAAATAGTCTGCCCCTGCTGTTTCGTGTCGGTTGTTCTCAATCAAGGGAACCCACATGGGGCAAGCCTGTTGAACGACTTGTACCTCCGGATAAAAATGCTCGATTTCAAGGACATAAGAACCCGATTGAACAGTTCCGCTTGTTGCCAGAATTCCTATTTTTTTCGAATGGGTGTATTGTCCTATCACCTCAGCCGTTGGCCTGATAACACCCAAGACACGATTGGAGGCCTGTAAAAGAGGCAAGTCTTTTTGCTGAATCGTTCGCAAGGCCTTTGCCGAAGCTGTATTACAGGCAAGTATGACCAAGGGGCATCCCTGTTCAAAAAACCATTTTACGCATTCAAGTGTGTAACGGTAAACAGACTCATAACTTCGGGTTCCGTAAGGAGCCCGCGCATTATCGCCCAAATACATGTAGTCGTATTCCGGAAGCTGCGCTACAATTTCCTTCAGGACGGTCAAGCCGCCATAACCGGAGTCAAATATGCCAATTGCGCCGTGTTGCATTGTACAAAATAAGAAAAAAAATCCCGCCTGAATCGGGGCGGGATGAATTTAAACCATTCTTTATTTTTTGGGAGCCACCGCAGGTGTTTCCGGAATCTTCAGGTACTTCTTAACAAGTGGTAAAAGATCATCCGAAGCAGGTGCAACGATCAGTGCTTCACGTGTAAACACATAGGCATAACCGTTTGTTTTTGCAACAACCTGTATGGCTTCCAGTGCAATTTTTTGAACCGGCGCGTACACTTCCTGTTCTTTTTGTTGCAGGTACTGTTGCGCTTCGTTTTGGTAACCCTGCACCTTTGTATACAAATCACTCAACTCACCTTTTTTAACTTCTCTTTTTGTTGGAGTCCACTTAGCTGAATCAGCAGTAAAGATGCTGTCTTTTTCACGCAACTCTGTAATCAGTTCAGAGTACACTCCATTCAATGAATCCTGTACGCGTTGTAATTTCTCCTGAGCCTTTTTGGTTTCGGGCATGACGGATAATAATTCCGAAGTATTGATATGAGCAATTTTTGTTTGCGCTGTCGAAACGAGGTTGCTGAAAACGGCAACGAAAAGAATAAAAATAACTTTGTTCATGTTTATTGTGTTTTAAAATTCAAGACTATTCCCTGCTCTGATTCGTTACAAAACGAATGATTTTTGATTAAAGTTTAACGCCCAGGATTTTCAGAACATCATCACTTTTATCCAGTTTCGGGTCGGCAAATATAACAGTAATTCCCTCACTTTTGTCCAAAATAAAATCATACATACGCTCCGTAGCCAGTTTCTGAACAGCGTTGTAAACCTTATCCTGTATGGGTTTCACCAACTCTTGTTTTTTCCTGAAATAATCGCCTTCATACCCAAATCGCTTACGCTGCAAATCGCGTACCTGTTTTTCCTTATTGTAAATTTCATCTTCCCGTTTTTTCAGTAACTCGGGTGTCAACATGGCTTTTTCAGCATCCAACTGACGGTACATTTTATCCAATTCACTTTGGATGAGGTCAATTTCTTTTTGCCAGACTTCAGCCGTTTCTTCCAATTGGGCATTGGCATTTTTATACTCCGGTATTTTCTCCAAAATGTATTTAGTATCAATGATGGCATAACGCTGTGCCCACCCTGCAAAGGCGCAGGAAAACAAGAAAACAACAACGAAAAGAATTTTTTTGAACGGCATATACTACGATTTTGAAATGAGTCTTGGATCAACAAATGGAAGATCGGGATGTTTACACGTTTATTCGGGTTCAAATCCTAACATGAAGGTAAAGCTGCTGATGTCACGCATTTTGGCTCCCGGAAAGGAACGGTCAAAGCCAATACCGTAGTCAAATCCAAGCAGTCCAAACATGGGTAAGAAAAAGCGCATACCCAAACCGGCACTTCTGCGCAGTTTAAATGGATTGTAATCTTTAAAATCATACCACCCATTGGCCGCTTCAAAAAACGCCAGACCAAAAATCGTACTGCTGGGATTGGTGCTCAACGGATAGCGCAGTTCTAAACTGTATTTGTTAAACATCGTGAAGAACTGGTTAGCAGAAGTTTGTCCGGAATTGTTGATCCGTGGATTGCTTTTATCATAAACCGGATAGCCTCTGTGTGCAATGATGTCAAACCCAATGATCCCAAAGTTGTTTTGCATACCCGCATTTCCCACCTGAAAACGTTCAAACGGTGAGATGGGAAGGAAATTACTGTACCGCCCCAGAAAACCGAATTTAGCCGCTGCTCTTAAGACAAACTGACGGTTTTTTTCAGCGCCCATTGGCTTGCCGATTGGCACAAACCATTCGTAGTTCAAACGCCATTTGTGATATTCCACCAACTTGTATTTCTCTGCGGGATTATCATATTTAGCCCTATCCCTGAAGAACGACCAAGGGGGGGTAAAGGTTGCAGTAAGTGAAAAGTTAGAACCGGAACGCGGAAACATGGGTTGATCCACACTCGAACGAATCAACTGCAAACGAATGTTGAGATTGTTCGATAATCCACTGTCCAGCTCCGGAAAGATGGGATAGTTGTTTAATTTATATTGCGTGTAGTTGACCGATGTAATCAGATTAAAATAGTCATCAGGCCATTTCAATTGTTTTCCCAATGAAATACTGGCGCCCATTGTTCGCAAATACTGTGTATTGGAACGTTTTCTTTCCGGCAAACCGGTGAGTGGATTAAAGGCGTTTGCCAGTTTGGTACGGAATAAGGAAACCGTAAACGCATTGCGCTTTTTCCCTCCCAACCAGGGTTCTGTGAACGAAAAGTTCTGTGAACTGAAAGAGGGTCCGTTGGATTGCACACGTAACGATAACCGTTGACCGTCACCGGAAGGCAATGGCTGCCAGGCCGACTTCTTAAAAATATTTTTCGTTGAGAAATTATTGAAGGTTACCCCCAGGGTTCCGGTTAAACCGATCAATCCTCCCCAACCGGCACTTAGTTCCAGTTGATCACTTGATTTTTCCTCCAAAGAGTAATTGATATCAACAGTTCCGTCATCGGGATTGGGCATCGGATTGATTCCAATTTTTTCAGGATTGAAATAATTCAAGGCGGCCAACTCTCTGTTGGAACGTATCAAATCGGACCGACTGAATTTTTCTCCCGGAACAGTGCGCAATTCACGACGAATCACATATTCCTTGGTTTTGTCATTCCCGCTGATATTGACCGACCGAATCGTAGCCTGTGGTCCTTCCGAAATCCGAACCTCATAATCAATGGTATCATTGTACACCCTTGTTTCGATAGGCTCGATCCGAAAAAACAAATATCCGTCATCCATGTACAAACCACTGATATCACCCCCATCCGGAGAAAGTTGTTTGCCAAGTTTTTTATTAAGATGATCCAGATTATAGATCTCTCCCTTTTTAATTCCAAGTATCGATGTTAGTACCGAGTCGCCGTACTTGGTGTTCCCCTTCCAGGTGATGTTTCCGAAATAGTAACGACGGCCTTCATTCACCTGCAACTCAATCATCAGATTGCCGTCTTTGTTGTAATACATCGTATCACGATCAATGGTGGCATCACGAAATCCCAGCGTATTATAATAGGCGAGGATTTTCTCTTTATCCTCATTATATTTCGAGATGTTGAATTTTGAAGCAGCGAAAAATTTAAACCGAAACCATGGATCTAAAAAGGACAATGTTTTGGAGGGGTGTAAAAACCCAAACTCCTTGAAGTATTGTTGCCTCGAAACAGAATCCTTAGTTCCATATTGCGGAACAAATGAACTGGCATGTAACGAAATACGACCTTTTTCTTTAGTCCCCTTCATTTGTTTTTTGAGTTTGAGATCAGCTACCTGTGTATTCCCTCCAAAAAACAATTCTTCAATTTTTACCTTTTTCCCTTTTGAAACAACAAAGGTCAAATCTTTATAAAGTGCATTCGTTGGATTATTGGATTCGGTGATAGTAACCAGAACAGCTTTATACCCCTTCTCGATGAAATATTTCTGAATACGTTCAATACTGTTGATCCGTAAGTTTTCGGTAATGACCTTATTGGGAACCAATCCGATTTTTTCTTTGAGGTCGTCCTGTTCACTTTTACGGATACCGGAAAAATAAAAATTCCCCAGACGAACGCGCTCCTTCACCTGAATTTCGATGTAGAGGTTTTCGTCTTCCACTTTGGTAAGGTATATCGTTACATCATCAAAATATTGCTGACGCCAAATGGAATGGATGGCTTTGCTGAACAAATCACCTCCGGGCAGGTACACCTTATCGTTGAGACTGATTCCAGAAATGGATAACAAAAGAGAGGAGTCGAATGATTGTGACCCTGTAACCCGAATGCCTGCAATCCGGTATTCCTTCGGCGTTTTTGCGGTAAAGATCGCTTCCAGTTGCGGATCTACCGATACAGGAACAATGGTATCGTTGAATTGAGCAAATGCCCGGGCCTGAATAGCAATCAGAAAAAAAACCAAGAAGAAACGATAAATACGCATTACAAGTGGACTTGTTTAAAAATATGTTTGTGAATGATGCTATTCAAAGCGGAGCAAAATAATGGCTTTTGATGAAACTCTTTGTTAAAATGATTGAATTCTGATTGTGTCAGGAAGGCCTCCCTGTTATTTCTTTTTGAATTTGATCTCCCGTTTTTCCAAATCGGCGTTCCCGTTGCTGGAAATCTAAAATGGCTTCGTATAAATTTTCTTTTCTGAATTCGGGCCAGCGCACATTTGTAAAATACAGTTCGGCATAAGCCAGTTGATACAACAAAAAGTTACTGATGCGGTATTCACCACTTGTACGGATCATCAGCTCGGGATCCGGAAACTCACGGGTTGTTAAATAATCCTTGATGGTATCCTGATCAATTTCAAAGGGTTCCAGCTTTCCTGTTTTTACATCGGCGGCAATGTTTTTAATGGCATTGACAATTTCCCAGCGGCTGCTGTAACTGAGCGCCATGATGAGGTTGAGCCCGGTATTCTGACTTAAAAAATCAAGGCTTTCCTGCAATTCTTTTTGTGCATACTCCGGCAACATGTGAATGTCTCCAATCACATGAAGGCGGATGTTGTTTTTATTCAGTGTAGCCGTTTCCTTTTTGATGGTATCTACTAACAGTTCCATCAAGCCGGTAACTTCTTCGATAGGGCGGTCCCAGTTTTCGGTACTGAAAGCATACAACGTAAGGTACTTGATGCCCAACTCCGCCGATCCTTCTACAATGTTCCGCACGCTCTCCACACCCTGAAAATGGCCAAACAAGCGATCCTGGCCATGTTC
>CANGQQ010000003.1 GCA_947456025.1 Chitinophagaceae bacterium
CGAAACTTCCTCCTCCGAATCCTCCGAAACCGCCGCCGCCGGAACTTCCTCCACCCCATCCGCTGCTGCCTCCACCTGAAGGGAACCACCAAACAGGTGGTGTATCGTTCCACCTTCGGTACCCTCTCCTGCTCATCATACCGCCGCCACCTCGATGATTGATTTTAGATAAAATGAAAATGATGAGGATAAATACCAGGAGCGCCACAATCAGATTCCCTCCTTTTTTCTTTTTACCTTTCTTCTGATAACCTTCGGGGGCCTTGTATTCTCCCGAAGCAGCCCGAATTAGAGCATCAGTACCTCTGTCAAGACCCCGATAGATATCGTGAGCCTTGAAATTGGGAAGAATCTCAAGTTCAATAATCTGTTTGGCTGTTATATCAGGAATTGCGCCCTCCAAACCATATCCTGTAGCAATCCAAATTTTACGCTTGCTTCGTTCTTTATCAATTAATACAACCAGAACAATGCCGTTGTTAAATTTGCTGCCTCCAACACCCCATTTTCGACCCAATGCCACCGCAAAATCTCCGATCTCATAGTCGCCGATATTTCCGATTGTAACAACTGCTATCTGGCTGGACGTACTATCGTCATACGCAACCAATTTCTGCTCGAGAGCTTCCTCTTGAGCGGGAGTCAGTAAATCAATGTAATCATTGACAAGTTTGGGAGGATTGGGCCTTTCGGGAATCCACTGCTCAACTCCTTGTCCAACAGACAGGATCGATAAAAACATCAAGCAAACCGCAACAAGAAGTTGATTGAATTTCATTTGTATTTATTTCCCGAAAACAATTTCATCGGACAGTTCATTCTTATCATCCCGTTCATAGGGAAAATGCGTAATCAATGCTGCGCCTGTATCCGTTATCATTTGAATAATTCCATCCACAAATTGATGTTGTTTAAAAGCCGCCAGGATGGCCTTTATCTCCCGATTCCAAAACGAAGAACCTACTTTTTCATGAATTCCTACATCACCATAGATGGCCATTTGTCGGTCTTTCATGGCCAGATACAGTAGAACACCGTTTCGGTTGGACGTTTGATCCATTTCTAATTCATGAAACAACTCCATGGCACGGTGAACCGGATCCAGATAACTGCAACGGCTTTCGATGAAGATTCTTATTTCTCCGGAAGTACGTTTTTCGGCATGACGTATAGCCTCCAATATCCGTTGTTGGTCCTCCTCAGAAAACCAAGCTTTTTTTGAAAATAAAAATGAGAATACAGACATAATCCGATGTTGGTTTCAAAATCAGAATTTCACTTCAGGAGCCTTGTTGGTTCCGGGGTCTGCAGTGAATCCTTCTTTTTGTTTAAATCCAAACAATCCGGCGAGAATGTTCATTGGAAAAGACCTTACTTTAATATTGTAATCCTTCACAGCCGCATTGAAATCGTTTCGTGCCACTTTTATCCTGTTTTCAGTACCCTCCAGTTGGGTTTGCAAATTGCGGAATGCATCATTTGCACGAAGGTTCGGATAGTTTTCAGTTACCATCAACAACCGTCCCAATGCCTGAGATAATTGCCCTTGCGCTTCCTGATATTCCTTAATTTTTTCGGGAGACAAATTTTCGGGATCTACTTTTATCTGTGTTGCCTTTGACCGTGCTTCGATCACATTTTGAAGCGTTGTTTGCTCAAAATTGGCTTCTCCTTTAACGGTGTTGACCAAATTAGGAATCAGATCGGCACGACGCTGATAATCGCTTTGCACATTGTTCCATGCATTTTTAACAACTTCATCCTGATTGACCAGCCCGTTGTATCCGTTACAACCCATAAAAACAAAAATGGCCAGTACAGCAACAATAATGATCGTAGTAAGACTTCCTGCTTTCATTGTATTTGATTTATTCTTTAAATGTAAATAAAGGAATGTAAGATTCCTCATTTATTTAACAGAAAAGGTGCCAGAAACGAAATTCTGACACCCTGACGTATTAAAATGTGATTGTTACTTGATTGCGGCAATCCCCGGTAATGTTTTTCCTTCAAAAAATTCCAGCATTGCACCGCCTCCGGTGGAAACATAACTTACTTTGTCGGCTAAATGGAACAGATTGACAGCAGCAACACTGTCTCCACCACCTACTAAACTAAACGCACCTTTTGAAGTTGCCTCCGCAACAGCCAGCGCAACAGACTTGGTTCCATTTTGAAACTTCTCCATTTCAAAAACGCCCATGGGTCCATTCCATAGGATGGTTTTACTGTTTAAAATTACGTTCCTGAAATCAACAATCGCTTGTGTTCCGATATCCAGCCCCATCCATCCTGAAGGTATGGCAGCGCTATCGCAATTCGCAGTTTGAGCATCTGCTGCGAATTTATCGGCTATAGTACTGTCAACAGGCAAATGAATCGTTACTCCTTTTTCCTTGGCCTTTGCTAAAATATCAAGAGCCAATTGTAATCGATCTTCTTCGCAAAGTGAATTTCCGATCATTTTTCCCTGCGCTTTCCAAAACGTATAAGCCATCCCGCCTCCAATGATGACATCAGATGCGCGGTCCAATAAATTTTCAATAATCAGAATCTTATCGCTCACTTTTGCACCTCCGATGATTGCAGTGAATGGCCTTTGTGCGCTCAATAATACCTTTTCTCCGGCAGCCACTTCACCCTCCATCAATAAGCCGAACATACGGTTCTCACTCGAGAAATATTGAGCAATCACAGCCGTTGAAGCATGTGCCCGGTGCGCAGTTCCAAATGCATCATTTACATACACATCACCCAATTGGGAGAGCTTCTCGGCAAAGGCAGGATCCCCTTTTTCTTCTTCTTTGTAAAACCGAAGGTTCTCAAGCAACAAAACCTCACCAGCCTTTAAACCAGCCGCTTTCTGAACGGCCTGTTCTCCAATGCAATCATCGGCAAACAAAACGTTTACACCACCCAACAAAGTCATCAGATGCTTGATTAAATGTTTTAATGAAGATTTCTCCTCGGGACCTTCTTTGGGGCGCCCCAAATGACTCATTAAGATAACACTTCCGCCATCATTCAAAATTTTCTTGATTGTTGGCACAGCAGCTTTCATACGTGAATCATCCGTAATTTCTCTGGATGCTTTATCGAGCGGAACGTTGAAATCTACACGTATCAGCGCTTTTTTGTCTTTAAAATTGAAATTCGAAAACGTACTCATAACTCAGTAGTTATTTGATTAATTAAATTTGATATCAAAATCCAGATCGATTGGTTGCATATCCACGACATGGCATTTTTTACAAAATTCGGGGGTTTCGTTGTTGAACCACATTTTGCGAAACTGTTGGTATTCGTTGCTGTTGAGGCATTGCATCAAAGAAGTTTCAAATACGTTTCCAAAATGCAATTCTTTTGGAAAAGGCTTTGCGCAACAGGGTGTCATATATCCATCCCAACTGATGTAAAAATGATTCCAGGGCAGATGGCATTTACGAAATTCATTTTTTGTTTTTACATCCCATACCGTCAACTCAACATCTCCTAATTGTATAGAACGTTCATGAGCCTGTTTCAATTCTTGCTTAAAGGAATCGGAATAAAACAATTCATAATACGCTATAGTTTCTGTTGATATACTTCCCACATTTACGGGTGTAATATTGACAAAATCAACCCCAAAATCGGATGCGAGCTGAACAACATCTTTCATTTGGGTATAATTTTCTTTGACGGCAACAAAATTGAACATGACCGGAACCTGATGCTTCTTGCACACATCAATCAATTGTTTTGCAGTTTGAAAGAAAAACGAATAGTCACTTTTCAAACGCACCTGCTCGTAGTTCTTCCCGATGCCATCTATCGAAATCTGGACGGTATTAAGATAAGGAGCGATTCGTTCCAGGTATTGTTCAGAACCGGGGACATGTGCATTGGTTGAGATAAAGGTTTGAATGCCCTTGTTTTTACTTTTAATGTACTTTAGTATTTCTTCCAGCTTTTTAAACAAAAGGGTTTCGCCTAAACCGGTAAGTCCAATTGAATCAACATAGGGAGCTACTTCATCCACTACTTTCTTCATCTGATTCAGGTCTATGGTACCCTTATCCATTTGCTGACCAAAAGCATATTCGCGCGGACAGGTGATACAAGCTAAATTACAATGATTGGTTACCTCCAACATGATGGAAGAAGGGTATGCAACTTTTGTACTATTGGTAGATTGCAAATAAAAAGCATGCAACTTGTTCCATACATACCGAAAGAAGTTGATGCCACCCGGTAAATGTTGAATCCGTTGAATGATTTTTCGAAGTCTTCTTTTGTTCAGCTTGTAAGACATGAAATGTAAAAGTACAAAAGTAAAAAGTCTGTCGGATGACAGACTTTTTGAATTTCCTTTGATTATTTGATCAGTTTTGCGAAGTAGTGCAGTGTACGAACCAGCTGACTTACGTAGCTCATTTCGTTATCATACCAACTAACCGTACGAACCAGTTGTGTATCGCCTACATTCTGAACTCTTGTTTGAGTTGCATCAAAAAGAGAGCCATAAGAAGAACCAATAATATCACTGCTTACAATTTCATCTTCGGTGTAACCGTAACTTTCATTAGCAGCCGCTTTCATTGCAGTGTTGATTTCATCAACAGTTGTTTTCTTTGCAAGGATCACAGTTAATTCAGTCAAAGAGCCCGTAAGCGTGGGAACACGTTGTGCGCTTCCATCTAATTTCCCTTTCAAGCTTGGCAGCACCAATCCAATTGCCTTGGCAGCGCCGGTGCTGTTGGGAACGATATTTTGAGCAGCGGCACGTGCTCTGCGCAAGTCACCTTTGGCATGTGGCGCATCCTGTGTGTTTTGGTCGTTTGTATAGGCATGAACCGTTGTCATCATACCATTCAAAATACCATATTTTTCTTCCAATACCTGTGCCATTGGAGCCAGACAGTTGGTTGTACATGAAGCACAGCTAATAACCGTTTCGCTGCCATCTAAAATGCTATGATTCACATTAAACACAATGGTTTTGAGATCACCTGTAGCCGGAGCACTGATTACTACTTTTTTAGCCCCTGCAGCAAGATGCGCTTCTGCTTTTGTTTTATCGGCAAAAAATCCTGTACATTCCAATACAACATCCACGCCATGGTTTCCCCAAGGTATTTGTGCAGGATCCTTTTGAGCATAGATCTTAACTTCTTCACCATTAACAACAATAGAGTTTTCGGTTGCTTTCACTTCTGCGTCAAAACGTCCCTGTGCAGTATCGTATTTCAGAAGATGTGCCAATGCCTGTGGTGATGTTAAGTCGTTAATCGCGACCACATCAATGCCTTCCATTTTATAAATCTGGCGGTAAACAAGGCGACCAATTCTTCCAAATCCGTTAATCGCAACTTTAACTGTACTCATGATGATTTAAAATTTAAAATTTGAAATTTGAAATTTGCGGTGCGAAGGTAATAAAAAAGCACATGTTTCTTGAGAAAAGAAAGAAAGGCCAATCGACCTTTTTCACTGAAGGAAACAACAATAACAATCAAGCATTTGCGAACTATTGTTCATATGTACGCAGTTCAAACAATGAATCCCTAAAACGATTGTCTGTTTAAAAAAGTAAAATTGTTTGGCAGAAATAACAACGGCACTTATCTTTGCACTCCCAAAAACAAATGCCGCGTTGGTCAAGGGGTTAAGACGCCTCCCTTTCACGGAGGAATCACGGGTTCGAATCCCGTACGTGGTACAAAGCCTTCCAAATCCGGAAGGTTTTTTTATTACCTCGAGAAACACGAACCGCCCCCCATCTTCCCCTTTTATCCGGCGTGAATGGAACGAAAAAATCGCTAACAAGACCAGCTGATTTCCAATTTTATCGCTTTACCAGACTAAGGGTCGTATAATTTCCAGTCGCTTTTTAGTGTAAAACTCAAACAACGAGACGTGTAAATCACACATTTTTTGGATCCTAAACACTGATTTTAAAAAATTATTGCCGAATTACTCAGACAAACAAACTACACAACTAAATGATTTAGTGCATTTTATAACGAATCGCCTTCGACTATCGTAAAAAAACATCTTTCGAATCGTAGATTTACTATTGCGCAAGTGTAAATACGAGCGCATCTTTGCACCATAAGTGTTTATCCTTATTTGAAATAATGGTTACGCACTTACACCCTAAGAGTTCTAATTACCGTACCTAAAAAGAAAACAACATGTACCAACTGTACCCATCTGCCTCTGATTTTTTTTCCGGAACATTTCGCAAATCATTTTTTCTCATTGCTTTTTGCTTTTTGCTGATGAGCACTCATGCGCAATTGACTTTCCAAAATCCGGTTTTAGAACCAGGAAAACCAATTCTTACTATAGGCTCCGTCTATCGCTTTTCGAATGTTACAGCAGGTGTTGATGCATTAGTACGTATCGACAGTCTTGTCAACGGTGCACAAGTTCAGAATATAGATCAAACAGGATTTGGCTATGATCATGCATTTCAACCTTACATTAAAATTGGCACAAGTACAAGATCATCATTTCAATCTTATGCGGTTTTCAATATTCAGTTTGTAGCGAATGGCACAAACAATGCCGTTACAATGCAATCGGCTACTGCAACAAATATTGACCTGGACGGGAATACAGACTTTAAAGAATTGTGCGAAATTAATATGAATGGTGGTACCGCTACTTATGTTTCCAACACGCCACAAATTTCAGTCACAGCGTCAAATGGTAAGTTTTTAGGGCAAAATACAAATGGTGTTGAATACAATGGTATCGACACAAGCGCCCGTGCGGTGATGTTCAAAGTAACGCAAACAAATATCAGCAGTTTTAAAGTTCGTTTTGGAGTAACAGCAAGAAAAAACACACAACCGATTCGTCAATTCAGCTTGTACATGAGAGATTTCCAATTCTCTAATGCAGCAGTCATCCTGCCTGTAAACTTGCTAAATTTTAATGCAACACTCAGCAATAACACAGCTATGTTGAATTGGTCTGCATCTGACATGAAAGATTTCAGCTACTTCGCCTTGGAAAAAAGCAATGACGGGAAAAAATTCAGCGAAGCTGCAGTGTTTTTCACAAACAACACGGAAGAAGAATTTCAGTTCAAAGACAAACGGCACACGAATACATCAGAATACGTGTTCTATCGTTTAAAAATGATTGATAAAGATGGCAATTTCACCTATTCTTCAACAAAGATGATACGGATCTTCACTACCGAAAAAAACATCACAGTCAGAAGTTTTCCTAATCCTGTTATGAATCAATTGAATGTAGCGATCCCGCAAGAATGGCAAAATGCTAAGGTATCATTTGAAATTTACAATCAACAAGGATTGAGGGTAATACAAGTAAACAACTCAAAAACCAGTCAAATACAGGAAATCAATGTCCAACAAATGGGATCCGGTATCTATATTTTAAAAGTAAGCAACGGAAAAGAATCGATCGCCACTCAAATTGTTAAATTGAAATAATAAACAGATCTATAGATTCAAATGTAAATAACCTGACAAAATCTAAAGGCTGCTCCGGATAGATGAGCAGCCTTTTTCATTTTCTTACAAACGAAATCGAATTCGGGATGGTTCGGTTTTCAATTTAGTGCTTTTAACTCTACCATGAATATCTGGTCAACTTAAATCCCAATTTCAAAATGCCGTTCCGGAATGATGATTTCAGTAAACCCTTTCCTGCTCAATCGCTGCTGAAACGCTTTTTGAACCTCGTACTCACCATGTACTAAAAACAATTTCTGAATACTTCGTGGATCCTGACAAGCAAGCCACTGACACATATCTTCATAATCACCATGAGCACTCATACTTCGAATTTGTCCGATTTCTGCATGCACTTCCCGTTCTGTCCCGAAGATCTTGACTTCCTTTTTCCCAGACAGAAGACGCGCACCCAAAGAATGGGGCTCACAATAACCGGTCAGCAAAATCGTATTGCGGCTATTCTCAATATTGTTGTTAATGTGATGCTTGACTCTACCCGCATCGGCCATACCGCTCGCACTGATGATTACATAGGGACCGCTTCGAAAATTCAGCATCTTTGATTCTTCTACCGACTTAATAAACTTCAACCCTTTGAAGCTGAAAGGATCGTTATCTGACTTTAATACTTTCTGTATTCGGCTGTTGAAGTATTGCGGATAATTTTTAACGATCTGCGTTGCTTCGGTACTTAAAGGACTGTCAACATAATAATCTAAGTCTGGTAATCGCCGCTCCAATTCCAGTTGATTCAAATCATAAAGGATCTCTTGTGTTCGTCCAACACTGAACGCAGGTATGATGAGTTTCCCTTTCTTTTGCAAACACGCCTTTTCAATCCATGCAAGCAATTGATCGGGCGTTGAGGAGGTATTATCATGCAAGCTGTTTCCATAGGTAGATTCCATGATGATGATATCTGCCTGAGGGAATTCCCCGGGAGATTTCAAAATGACATCTCGGTACCGCCCGATATCACCGGAAAATGTGATCCGCTTTGTTTTATTGCCATCTGTAACTTTTAAATGGACACACGCACTTCCGATAATATGTCCCGCATCCGTAAATAAAAACTCAAGTCCGTCGTCAATCTTAAACCACTCCCCATAATTGACTTTCACGAATGCGGGAATAGCTTGTTTTGCATCCTCTACCGTATACAAGGGGCTTAAATACGGCAATCCATGCATGGCACGTTGCTTGTTGTCGTATTTCACCTCGTCTTCCTGGATCACGGCGCTGTCTTCCAGCAATACCGTAGTCAATTCCTGTGTCGCCGGTGTACAATAGATTTTACCCTTATACCCGTCTTTAATCAGTTTCGGAATCAAACCGCTATGATCGATGTGTGCATGACTTAAGATCATGTAATCGATTTGCCCGGGATCAAAACCCCATTCCCGATTAAAAGAATCCGTATCCTTTCCCATGCCCTGAAACAAACCACAATCCAAAAGCAATTTTTTCCCTCCGGGTAATGTCAACAGATGTTTGCTGCCGGTTACTGTTCTAGCTGCGCCATGAAACGATATTTTCATAAGTTATACTTTTAAAAATTCTGAATGTTATTTTTTTGCCTTGAAGGACCAGGTAATCATAAATTCTGCGATTAAGTCCCCATGCGAATCCGTTCCGGTTGCTTTCGAAATAAAAGTCCGTGACAACCCATCATGGATACATGATTCCACTATGTGTTCTAATTCCTTTCCATTTTCGCAAGTAAAGACAGTCCGGCCTTTTGCCTTTTTATAAAACTCTGCTTCCATCTTCACGACCAACATGCTAACGGATGGCTTACGGTGATAAACCTGTAACATGGCCAAAAGTCCGCTACTCAACTCGGCAGCCATTGCCAAACAGGCAAAATATGTAGAACGAAATGGATTTTTTGAAAACCAATTGTAATGGACCGAAACACTCGCTTTATTTGAATCAAGTTCCATTACACGCACACCGGAGAAGTAGGCCGCCGGTAATTTGAGAAGGAGAAACATGCTGCCTTTAAAAGGATGAAGTATGCGTTCTTTAAATTGTAAGGCATGCTGATTCATGACTAAAAGTTATCACTATTTCCTTACACCAACAAACAACTTTTAATGAAACAACTTCTGAACCAATACAACCCAGCAGAAGGTGGTTTACTCATATGTCAGGAACTATATCAGCACCAAATCGCAGAAATAAATGAAGATGGAGTGATTACTACAGATTCTCTTGAAAACGTAACAAATCTTCAAATTGCTCCGCTCGCCGTATCAATCGGCTCATCCCTCCTTCTACCAAAACTTCAGCGGGTTTTAATCGGGAGTTGTAGTTACTGCTCATTTCAAATCCGTAGGCACCTGCATTGTAAATTGCCAGAACGTCTCCTTCCCTTACTTGATTCAGCAGGCGATCTGTAGCAAATGTATCCGTTTCACA
Organism: Chitinophagaceae bacterium; assembly: GCA_947456025.1. GTDB lineage: Bacteria > Bacteroidota > Bacteroidia > Chitinophagales > Chitinophagaceae > Lacibacter. The sequence goes on from CANGQQ010000003.1 coordinate 9,897, forward strand.
GATGTAACCGGTAACGGTAAAAGGCTTCATTACCCCATCCGGATTCGATAGGTTTTCGATACGATGGTAAGCATCATACAGTGTAGGACGTATTAAATGATTGAGACCACTGTTCACTCCTGCAAACACTTCCTTGGTATTGTCTTTCAACACATTTACAGAAACCAGCAAATAGCCGCATTCACTCACAAGGAATTTGCCGGGCTCAAACCAAATCTGCAATGACTTTCCATTCGCTAATGGATGCAAATCAAAGGCACTCTTAAGTTGATGAGCAAGTTCCGGCAACGGTGTTTCCTTTTCTTCGGATGAATAAGGCACTTTAAATCCTCCGCCGAGATCCAGCACTTCCAATTCAGGAAAATGGGGAATGAGATCAAACAAAATCTCAATTCCTTTTACAAACACTTCGGGTTCTTTAATATCACTTCCTGAGTGTAGATGTAAGGTGCGAACATGCAGTTGATATTGCTGTACCAAGTTCAGGATTTCACGGTGTTGCTCAACAGGGATTCCAAACTTGCTTCGATCGTGTCCTGTTGCAATCTTCATATTACCGCCCGCCATGATATTAGGACGCAGGCGTATCCCTACCGGATAATCATGCCCATATGCCTGACCAAATTTCTCCAAATTCGATAAACTGTCAATGTTGATATGCACACCTGCCTTTACCGCATCCTGAATTTCGGAAAATGAAATACCATTGCTGGTGTACAAGATTTGCCGGGGATCAAAACCGGCATGCAAAGCAAGTTGAACTTCATTGAAACTGCTGCAGTCTATATTACAGCCCAGAGATTTTACGTAACGTAAAATTTGAATGTTGGTCAGGGCCTTACACGCATAAAATATTTTGGTATCGAGAATTGAAAATGCCGAAGTTAGTTTTTGAAATTGTGCTTTAATTTTTTCGGCATGATACACATACACCGGAGTCCCATATTCCCGGGCTATTGTTAAAAGTTGTTCTCTAGTTAATTGAACCGACATGCTGCGAATATAATCAGGGCTTTACAAACAGATGTTAACAACAAAAATGAATCGTTGCCGAAAGAAAAGGGTTCAAGAAAAAACAGGTGTGTAAACTATGAAATGTCTGTTTCTGATTCATGTTCTTCGTTGAGATCGGAAGTGCCGGTTTGCTGATCAGGCTCATTCGATTCGGCCACAACGGTTTGTTCAACCAAAGAACCTGCTTCATCTACGATCAAGGGTTCATTGGATTCAAGTTCCTGATCTTCTTCACCGGGGATATGAAGGGTATGAGATTGAACGGCGGTTGCCTCTGCCTGTTCAGCGAGCAGAATTTCTTTAATCCGCGGCAGATCGTCTGCCGAATTGATTCCAAAGTAATCCATAAAGGAACGAGAGGTAGCATAGACAAGCGGGTGACCGGGAAGGCTTTCGTTTCGCCCTGTAATAATAATCAGTTCCTTTTCCAATAACTTTTGAACCGTATAGTCACAACTAACACCCCTGATTGCTTCCATCTCACCTTTGGTAATGGGTTGCTTGTAGGCAATAATAGCGAGAGTTTCCAAGGCAGCGGTGCTCAAGCGTTTTAGGAACTTGTCGCCGTTGATTTGTGCTACTGTATTGTAATATTCCTTTTTGGTTAAAAACTGCAAACCTCCCCCTGCTTCACGAACTTCAAACGGATAAAACTCAGAGGCATACTTTTCTTTAATCGCATCAATAGCTGCTTCTACCTGATCTAAGGATGCACGATCTTCTATAAATGCATGTGCATTGTTCAGCAGATCGCACAATTCCTGTGGCGTCATTGCGCGGTCGGCTGCAAAAATCAATGCTTCGATATGCGGTATGATCGTTGATAGTTCCATCTGTTAATGGGCCCTCTGATTAAGGTTGTGATTTGTCTGATAATTATCCGTTCAAGGCAGCGGCTCCACTTACAATTTCTGTAAGCTCGGTTGTAATAGCGGCCTGACGAGCTCTGTTGTACGTGATTTTCAATCCACGCAACAACTCATTGGCGTTATCGCTTGCTTTGTCCATTGCGGTCATTCGGGCGCCATGTTCACTGGCATTCGCATCCAAAACAGCTTTGAACAATTGCGTGTTGAGAATTTTGGGCATCAATTCGGTAATCAATTCCACTTTCCCGGGCTCAAAAATAAAATCGGACTTTTTTCCCGTATTTTCTTTGTTTTCTACTTTTGGAATTGGCAAAAAGCGTTCTACTTTAAACCGCTGTGTTGCTGCATTTTTAAACTCACTGTAAATGAGTTCCACCACATCAAATTCACCTTTCACAAACGCTTCCCGTGCCGCGGCAGATGCCTCTTGTATGGTTTCAAAAGACAAATGATGGAACAAGTCGCGGTACGTTTCTTTTGTATTGAAACCTGCACGTTGCATCCCCTCCAATCCTTTTTTACCTATGCCCCACACTTCAACATTACCGTTCAAATATTGCGATTCATATTGCTCTTTCACCAGGGATTTAGTCAACTTTACCAGATTGGTATTATAGGCCCCACACAGACCGCGGTCACTTGTAATCAAAATCAGTAACACTTTGTTGACAGGTCGTTCGGTTGCAAGTTTCAAACTCACGTCTCCATCACTATTGGAAACAATATTACTGAGAGTGTCCTGCAACTTTTGCGCATAAGGACGCATTTGTATAATCGCATCCTGTGCTTTGCGCAATTTGGCAGCACTTACCATTTTCATGGCTTTGGTGATTTGCTGTGTACTTTGTACCGATTTAATCCTGCTTCTTACTTCTTTTAATTGACCGGGCATATTTCAACTTTTTTTAGGGAATCCCGCACGTAACGGGCAGGCGCAAAGGTAAAGGAAAGCAGGAGAAAACGGTTAGCATCAATCAGGAAAATATCGACAAGCCGCAGATTGAAAACAAAACAGGAAGTCCTAACGAATCACTTTCCTATATAGCTGATAATGAAGTCATTACAAAAGGCTCGGCCGGCTTAAACCGACTCGGCGGCTCAAAGAATCACCGGAATAACATCAAAACAACCCTTAAATCTCCGTCCGTAGCACAACCCAACGATTACCTTGTATGGGCATTGGGCTTGAACTGGCTCAGGCGATAAATAAAGCTGACCATGAAATAACGGCCCAACCTGTTGGTTCTAGTGTCGGTAACAACAATTGAATTCACAGAACGCATGACAGCTTTGTTTTGGTTTAGTAAGTCGTAGCCCGCCAATTTCAGTGTCCCATTTTTTTCAGGAAATAATTCCTTCTCCAAAGAAACATTCCAAAGTGCAATGGCCGAACCCACTCCATTTGCAAATCCCCGGTTGAATGAATAATCCCACTCCCAGTTTACAGATCCATGTTTTCCTGCCCGGATGCGCAGATCATGAGTAACAGTCCAAGTGCTCTGCCCTCGCTTAACCGATTCACCTAACAAAAAGCGCACCCAATTACCATTGTAACGAATACCGGCACTCGTTTCCAACCAAGGCAGATTCAGATTGAAGACAACCCCTTGATTCAAGAGCCAGTTGTGACCGGTTTGTTCTTTGTAATTGACTTTAGTTTTATTCCGATTGTATTGAAATGACCCCGATAAACTGAATGCACACTTTCGGTTCAGGATTGGTCTGGAATAGAAATAAAATAAATTCAAATGATACGACCCCTGTACATTCTCCGGTCTTGTAAGCTGTGTGCCGGAAAAAGAGCCGTCAGGATTGTTCAAAAAAATCAAATGATTGACTATTTGATGATTGATTTTACTGAATGATGCATTTAGAAGAAGAACAGATCCCCTGTTTAAGTCCAGCTGATTGTACCCTGTATTCAGCGTATGACTGACGGTAGGGCGTAACAATGGATTGCCCTCACTGTAAAACTGCTGATTTGTTGTGTTGCGAACGGGTTGCAACTGTTCAAATGCAGGTTGTTGTGCATTTCCATTGTAGGAAATGGTTAAAGTCCTCGAACGGGAAAAATGATACGACAATCGGGCCTGTGGAAACCATAAGCGATTCCGGAATGAAGCGATTCCATTTTGAAGTTTCCCAACAGCTCCTTTGAGAACCGATGGCTGATAAAACACGCCCATCGAATAGGTGATTTTTTTTGATTGCCTTCGCATAGCAATACCAATTTTTTGACCGTGGTGCCCCATTTCAAATATATTGCTCAATGAATCAGAAAAGACATAACGGCCGGTTTCGGGATCTTTCAAAAAAGCCTGACGGTTATTCGCGGTCCGGTTTTGAACAAGATGATACGAGAGATCAATAAAATGTTGCCGACCTAATGGCTCTGTATATGTTGTTTGAAATGTTGCGAAAAGATTCCGACTGATCTGTTCAATTTTCTGCAGTTGAATAGATTGAGAGACCAACGCCCCTTTTTCATCCAAATGAGACAAGTCACTCGTTCGCTGCTGATACAGTTGGCTTGGCGTTCCCGTCCAATCGAAGTTGACGGTTAAATTTCGTCCTTGTTTATAAAATTGATGCTGAAAGAAAACAGTCGTTCCCAATGACAATCGATTCGAACCGGAAGAATCGAAATTCAACCCAACCAGATTGTTCGATGGATTCGATTGATACAAACTTGTCCGGTTAGTTAAAATACAACCGGACTCCCGAAAAGAAAACGAAGGACTGATCTTAATATAATTCATGGAATCAATCCGCCATTCCAGATGAAGAACGGCCTGATGACGCAAACTTTTGTCCGTTTTATGATCCACACTGCTGCCCCAAATGGATTGGCTCATTATATAGTTCGTTGCCGAAAATTGGTTCACCCAATTACTGAGTCCGCTTAGGGTATAGCTGCCATAAACGGAATTACGCTTCCCAAAATCACTCCGAAATTGGAGACCAAGCGTATTGGAACGTGACAACCCTTCACCACTTTGATGATTCACACCTCCGGTTAAATTACCCGTAGACGTTCCATTCCCGATCCCATTACTTGAAGAAAAAGGAGTAGCGCCTGCCCCTCCAATGGAAGCGCCACCAGCCTCCACCTGACTTAACAGCATTTCGTTTGTGTTATTCGAATTCAGGATCAGTGACAATTGCTTCCCACCGTTGAAGCGGTTTACGGAAAGGCCTCCCAAAAACCGTTGCTGATCTCCAAGCCCCAATTGACCTTTCCCGAATACGCCTCTGTTTTTATCTTTTTTCAATTGCAGATTGATGATTTTATCCGGCTCACCGTTGCGTATTCCGGTTAGAGCAGCCGCTTCTCCGTAATCATCAACAATCTGAACTTTATCGATTAATGCTGCCGGTAATTCTTTTAAAACCATCTTTGGATCGCCTTTAAAAAAATCCTTGCCATTGACTTTGATCCGTGTGATTTGTTTTCCCTGAATGGAAATCGTACCATCCCTGGCAATTTGAATCCCCGGTAATTTTTTCAATAATGCTTCAACGGAGGCATTCGCCGGAACAAGGAATCCCGCTGTTCGGTATTCAATGGTATCTTCCTTAAAAAGTACCGGTGGCGACTGTACAACGATCTCTGTAAGCGTTTGAAAATTGGCTTCCGCAATGACCAGCCCAAGGTCAAAGTAACGCAAACCCGCTGCCGGTTTATTGTACGAACGTTCCGTAAACAAGGTGTCATTTTTACGCACAATCAATGTAAATCCTTCCGTTGGTATTCGTTCAAAATGAAAAAGTCCATCATCTCCGGAAACAGTTTGCATTGTATCACGAACAGAACTATGCAGCACTACTTGTAGGCTAACACCCTTCATACCCATCTTACGATCCACATCTACAAGCCTGCCGCCCATTCCGTTTTTCTGGGCAAACGAAGTGGTTGCGCACAGCATCAAAATATGAAAATAAATGAGATACTTCATTCGATTAAGGTTTACAAACTGCAGCACGAAATGCAACAAGATCAAAGGATTCCGGTGGCAAACAAATCAAATGTAGTCTTCAAATAAAGGCTCAGACATACCGTCCAAAGGGTATCCTTAAGGACAAGTTGTATTCTTAGCAGATAGTTAACATAAAAAAGAGGCGAAAGATTGTCGTATTACAACGCCCAATATCCGAACTGTCTTTCCGATTCATTACCTTTGCGACCTGTCAAAATGTCTAGATTCAAAAAAGCGCATTGTATTTGACAGGCAAAGATTCTAAATCAATTATCGGATTAATAATACTGTTCTATGTTAGGATTCTTATCGAAATTTTTTGGAGGAAATAAAAGTGAGAAGGATGTCCAAAAAATAAGACCTCTGGTTGAAAAAATCAATCTCCATTATAGTCAATACAGTGACCTGAGCAACGATGCACTTCGGGCCAAAACAAATGAGTTCCGATCAAGAATCCAAGAGCATCTAAAAGACATCGATGGGCAGATTGCAGAATTGAATACTCTGGCCGACTCCTATACAGAAGAACAAATTCAGGAAAAAGACGATACCTTTCAGGCTATTGATAAGTTAAGGAAAGAACGCGATAAGAAAATTGAGGAAATACTTGAGCTCATCCATCCTGAAGCGTTTGCTGTTGTGAAAGAAGCAGCCCGCCGTTTTACACAAAACGAAGAAATTCAAGCTACGGCCACAGCTCTGGATAAGGAGCTGGTTAGCAAACGCCCTCATATGCGGATTGAAGGAGACAAAGTGATTTTCAATAAAACATGGATGGCGGCCGGCGGACAAGTTAGCTGGAACATGATTCATTATGATGTTCAGTTGATTGGAGGAACGGTTTTGCATCAGGGAAAAATTGCCGAGATGGCCACCGGTGAAGGGAAAACACTTGTTTCTACGTTGCCGGCTTACCTCAATGCATTACCCGGAGAAGGTGTCCATCTGGTGACAGTGAATGATTATCTGGCTCGTCGTGATAGCGAATGGAATGGTCCTCTGTTTGAATTTCTTGGCTTAACGGTCGATTGCATTGATCGTCATACACCAAACAGTGAAGAAAGAAGAAAAGCCTATCTGGCAGATCTTGTTTACGGCACCAATAATGAGTTTGGATTTGACTACCTGCGTGATAACATGGTTGTCAATGCCTCTGAAAAAGTGCAACGCAAATTGCATTTTGCGATGGTCGATGAAGTGGACAGCATCTTAATTGATGAAGCAAGAACGCCATTGATCATTGCTGGTCCTGTAGGTTCAGGTAACAATGAGCAGCAGTTTTTCAGTATGAAGCCCCGAATTGAAAAACTGGTTGAAGCGCAAAAAAGACTCGCACAACAATATTTGAATGAAGCCAAAAAGCTTATTGCCGAAGGAAATGACGATCCTAAATCGAGTGGCCTTGCGCTCATGAGAGCCTGGCGTGCTTTACCCAAATATGGGCCATTGATCAAATACCTGAGCGAACCGGGGATCAAAGTAAAACTCCAAAAAGCGGAGAACTACTATCTCGCCGACCAACAAAAAGAAATGCCCAAGGTAGATGAAGGATTGCTGTTCCATATTGATGAAAAAAGCAATTCGGTGGATTTAACAGACAAAGGGTTGGCGATGATCACCAAAGATCATGAAGACCCCAATTTCTTCCTGTTGCCCGATATCAGCACAACTCTTGCAGAGATCGATAAAAGCAATTTGCCCGGAGAAGAAAAACTACAGAAGAAAGAAAGTTTTCTCAGCGATTATTCAGCAAAAGCAGAGCGCATCCATACCGTTTTGCAGCTTTTGAAAGCGTACACGTTGTTTGAAAAAGATGTCGAGTATGTGGTACTGGACAGTCAGGTGAAAATTGTTGATGAACAAACCGGCCGTATCCTTGATGGCCGCCGTTACAGTGACGGACTCCATCAGGCAATAGAAGCAAAAGAAAATGTGCACATTGAAGCGGCAACACAAACCTATGCGACGATAACGCTTCAGAATTATTTCCGCATGTACCACAAATTGGCCGGTATGACCGGTACTGCTGAAACAGAGGCGGGCGAATTCTGGGACATCTACAAACTGGATGTTGTAACAATCCCCACCAACCTCTCCCTGATTCGTGATGACCGGCAAGATCTTGTTTATAAAACAAAGCGTGAAAAATACAAGGCGGTCATCGACGAAATTGAACAACTGAGAGCAGCAGGAAGACCGGTGCTGGTAGGTACCACCTCCGTGGAAGTGAGCGAATTGTTAAGCAAAATGCTTCAGGTTAAAAAAGTTCCGCACAACGTGTTGAATGCCAAACAACATGCAAGGGAAGCTCAAATTGTAGCAGAGGCCGGCCTTCCCGGAACGATTACCATTGCAACCAATATGGCCGGAAGGGGAACCGACATCAAACTCGGTCAGGGAGTTAAAGAAGCAGGTGGTCTTGCCATTCTTGGAACAGAACGACACGACAGTAGAAGGGTCGATCGTCAGTTACGTGGTCGTGCAGGACGTCAAGGCGACCCCGGTTCTTCACAGTTCTATGTATCACTGGAAGATGATCTGATGCGCATGTTTGGCAGTGATCGTATCGCCGGCATGATGGACAAACTGGGCTACAAAGAAGGGGAAGTGATCCAGCACAGTATGATTACCAAATCCATTGAACGAGCGCAAAAGAAAGTAGAAGAAAATAACTTTGGCATCAGAAAACGTCTTTTGGAATATGATGATGTCATGAACAAGCAACGCTCCGCCATTTACGGGCGCAGAAATCATGCTCTGAGCGGAGAACGTCTTGCATTGGATACAGACAATGCCTTTTATACTGTTGCCGAAAATCTGATCAGTTCCGTTAAAGAACAAAATGATTATGAGGGCCTCAAACTGGGAGCCATTATGCATCTTGGTATTGACACAAAGATTAATGACGAGGAATTGGATAAAACAGACGAAAAAACACTGACTCAAATTCTCTATAACGAAAGTAAAAATGCATACAACCAACGATGTGAACATTTAAAAAAGAATGCAATCCCGGTATTTCAAAATATCCGTACAACACAAGGTTTACATATTGAAAACGTGTTTGTTCCGTTTACTGATGGCAAAAGAGGCCTGCAGGTCTTAACGCCCATGCAAAAGACCATTGACACCCATGGAAATGAACTGATCCAATGCCTGGAAAGGTCCGCTACACTTGCATTCATTGATGAAGCATGGAAAGAACATCTCAGAGCTATGGACGACTTGCGTACATCAGTACAAAATGCAACTTATGAACAAAAAGACCCATTGGTGGTTTACAAAGTTGAAGCATACAACCTGTTTGCACAATTGAACAGTGAAATCAATAAAAATATTGTTTCGTTTCTCGTACACACATCCCTTCCCGCAGAGGAGACTCATTCCGGACAAATTCGTGAAGGACGCCAGCAAAAAACCGACATGAGTAAACTGCGTCAACGAAAGGAAGAAATGGTGGGTGCCCCGAACGGCGAACCTGTTGAATCGCCTGAGTATTACGATCCTTCTGAAAACGTCAAACAAGAACCGATCGTAACAGGACCTAAAATCGGCAGAAACGATCTTTGTCCGTGCGGAAGTGGTAAAAAATACAAACAATGCCATGGAAAGGATCTATAATTCTTCCCTAATGAAATAATACGCTTTCAACTATTCTTTTCATGAAGATTGCATCGTACATCGACCACACTTTTTTAAAACCAACCACGTTGGTGCGTGACATTGAATTACTTTGTACTGAAGCAACACTACATCAATTTGCAGCAGTATGCGTACCCCCACCGTTCGCGAAATTCGCCAAAGGCTTAATCGAAGGGTCGGGAGTAAAAACAGCCACTGTAATCGGGTTCCCATTTGGTTACTCGGCCATTGAATCTAAGATCACAGAAACGTTACTGGCACTGGTTGACAATGTGGACGAACTGGATGTTGTTGCCAATATATCAGCGATAAAAAACGGGGACTGGAATTTTGTAAAACATGAAGGAGAGAACATCATTCCCATCATTCATAAAAAAGAAAAAAAGGTTAAAGTGATCATCGAAAGCGGCGTTCTTACCGATGAAGAGATCATTCGTTGCTGCGAGATTTATGCTGCCTTGGGCGTTGATTATTTAAAAACTTCAACGGGCTATGCCGAAAAAGGCGCTACACCCGAGGCCGTTCAACTCATGCGTAACAACTTACCTGCATCAGTTAAAATCAAGGCATCGGGCGGAATCCGAACTTATGCTTTTGCTAAAGAACTTATTGATGCCGGTGCCGATCGCTTAGGATGCAGCGCCAGCGTAACGATTGTTAATGAAAGCAACTTGAACTAATTGCTAATTCCTGAGTCATGAAAAGAATTTCAATTATCGTTTTCCTCCTCGCCGTTGCATTGGCATCTGAAGCTCAAATGATAACAGACAGCATTCAGCCGAATGTAACGATAAAAAAAGATGCGCGGATCGACCTTTTGCTAAAGAAAAAGGCAGAAATCAACAAGAAAGCCACGTTGGCAAAAAAACCAACCAAAGGCTACCGGATTCAAGTCTTGAATACAACTGATAGAACGCAAGTATTAACGGCTAAATCGAAACTACTAACACTATACCCCGATCAAAAAGTTTACCTGATGTATCAGGCTCCTTATTTCAAACTTCGTTTCGGAAATTTCGTTGAAAAACAAGAGGCCGTTGAATACAGGAAGCAACTGAGTACACTGTTCCCGTCAGGAACCTTCATCATTCCAAGCGAAATTGAAGTCAAGCCGGAACCTGAAGAAGAGGAAGAAAACAAAGACATGCCAAAGAAAAATTAGTTTTTGTTGGTGATCCAATCGAAGTCGTTCCTGATTATTGAGACCCTCACATCATGAATCAAAAGATGGGACGAATGCCTGTACTGCATTTTAAAGAAGAACGTGAAGAAGCAAGAATTCATTCGATTTTGCATTCAACATCAATAACTTAATGCGATTTTGTACTTTTGAACGTATGCTACAGGAAAAAATAAAACAATTAGCAGCTCAATACAAAAAAGACGTCATTTCCATACGTCATCATTTACATGCTCACCCCGAACTCAGTTACCAGGAATTCGAAACATCTTCTTTCATCCAGGCTGAGCTCACCAAATATGGAATTCCCTTCCAGATCATGGGCACTACAGGAGTCATAGGACTTATAGAAGGAAAAAATCCAAAGAAACGAACGATTGCACTAAGAGCCGATATTGATGCCCTACCCATACAAGAAGAAAATACAGTGCCTTATAAATCGACAAAACCAGGAATCATGCATGCATGCGGACATGATGTGCATACTTCTTGTGTTTTAGGAGCCGCACGCATTTTACATGATCTAAAAGAGGAATGGGAAGGTACCGTGAAACTGATTTTTCAGCCGGGAGAAGAAAAAAATCCCGGAGGTGCGAGCATTTTAATCAAAGAAGGAGTCCTCGAAAACCCCAAGCCCGATGCCATCTTTGGAATGCATGTTCATCCAGGCCTTCCTGTCGGCAAACTCAGTTTCAGAGGAGGAAAAGTTATGGCCAGTGCCGATGAACTGTATTTTACCATCAAAGGCAAAGGCGGTCATGCTGCGGCACCGCATTTAACAGTGGATCCGATACTTATTGCTTCGCATTTGATTATCAGTTTACAGCAAATCATCAGTCGAAACAACAACCCCATTCAACCCTCTGTACTTTCCATAACCGCATTTAACGGAGGGACAGCCACCAATATTATTCCAGAAGAAGTAAAACTCATGGGCACCTTTCGGGCTATGGATGAATCCTGGCGGTTTAAGGCTCACGAACTTATCCGCCGTAATGCCCAATCACTGGTTGAAGCTATGGGTGGCAAACTGGACTTGCATATAGATGTTGGCTATCCAACGGTTTACAATCATGAGGCATTGAATCTTCAGACCAGAGCGCTGTCAGAACTTTATGTGGGTGAAGAACAAGTTGAAGAAACGGAGTTGAGAATGGGCGCAGAAGACTTTGGTTATTATTCCCAAAAAATTCCGGGTTGTTTTTTCAGATTGGGAGTCATGAATTTGGAAAAAGGTATTACAAGCGGTGTCCATACTCCCACGTTCAACATTGATGAAAAGGCAATTGAAATAGGAATGGGTTTGATGGCATGGCTTGGTAGCAGCGCACAGCCTGTTTCATGATTTGCCTTTTACTGCTCCGAATTTCATTTTCTGTAAAAGCGGATGAAGTTTGTTTTTTTCTGATAAAAATGAGTCCCCCTAATGATACAAAATTGTAATGGGCTACAATCCATGTACAACAAAAACCGGCAGCAGTAAAAGAAAGAAAGGTCGGCTTATCCAACTTCGAGGCCGCTTCTTAAAAGTTACGTGTTAAAATCAGTTCTTTCCATTTTTGTTTCTTCAAGACTTAGAATTACATCCTGTCGCTTTCTCATAAGATCGCAAATGAGAAGCTGTTTGCATAAAGCATCATACAGAACCTAACACCCATTCACTGTATGCATGGATCAGATTTCGTACCTTGCCAAGCGGTTTGGTCGTTCTTAAAACCCCACCGGTTCAACTATGACTAAAGAAGAATTACGTCGTCAACAGGCACTTGAATACCATGCCAAGGGGCGTCCGGGTAAAATCGAAGTTATTCCCACAAAAGAAGCAAAGACTCAACGCGATCTTTCTTTGGCCTATTCGCCCGGTGTGGCCGAGCCCTGTAAGGACATACATAACAATCCGGAAGATGTGTACAAATACACGGCCAAAGGAAATTTAGTGGCTGTCATTAGTAATGGTACTGCTGTATTGGGACTGGGCGATATCGGGCCCGAAGCCAGTAAGCCCGTAATGGAAGGGAAAGGCGTATTATTCAAAATATTTGCTGATATCGATGTTTACGACATTGAAATCAATGAAAAAGACCCTGATAAGTTTATTCAAATTGTAAAAGCACTGGAGCCTACTTTTGGCGGCATCAATCTGGAAGACATCAAAGCGCCTGAATGTTTCTACATTGAACAGAAGCTGAAACAGGAAATGCATATTCCACTTATGCATGATGACCAGCATGGCACAGCCATCATCAGCGCAGCCGCCCTTTTGAATGCACTCGAATTGCAGGAGAAAAAAATCGAGGACGCACGATTTGTGGTGAATGGCGCCGGTGCAGCAGCCATCGCTTGTATGAAATTATATGAAGCGCTGGGTGCAACACATGAAAACTTCATGGTTTTTGACAGTAAGGGCTTGATTCACGAATCACGTACAGACCTTGACGAATTAAAACAACTCTACATTACAAGCCGAGAAAATTGCTCTATGGATGAAGCCATGAAAGATGCCGATGTTTTTATTGGCCTCAGTCGTGGAAATGTTGTAAGTAAAGAAATGGTGCGTTCTATGGCTCCGAAGCCAATTGTGTTTGCCATGGCTAATCCCGATCCTGAAATCAGTTGGGAGGATGCGACTTCGGTTCGATCCGATCTGATCATGGCTACGGGAAGAAGTGACTTCCCCAACCAGGTTAATAATGTTTTGGGATTCCCCTACATATTCAGGGGTGCGTTGGATGTACGGGCAACACAAATCAATGAAGCCATGAAACTGGCCGCCGTAAAAGCGTTGGCAGAACTCGCCAAAACTCCTGTTCCGGATATTGTGAACATGGCTTACAATGAAAAGAACATCAGTTTTGGCTCTAATTACATCATCCCAAAACCACTTGATCCCCGACTTTTAAGCTATGTTGCACCTGCGGTTGCACGTGCCGCCATTTCAAGTGGAGTGGCACAGCATACGATCACGGATTGGGAGCAATATGAAAATGCACTTAACCAACGTTTGGGAATCGACAACCAGTTGATGCGTGCCATAGGAAACAAAGCACGCAAGGATCCCAAACGTGTTGTTTTTGCAGATGCAGAGAATATCAAAGTCATAAAAGCAGCCCAAATTGCACTGGAAGAAGGAATCGCCTACCCAATCTTATTAGGCGATTCCACTAAGATTCAACACCTCGCAGAAGAAAACGGAATTGAACTTGAAGGCATTCCTTTGATTGACCCTAAAAGTCCGGAAATGGAACAACACAGGGAAGCGTTCGGGCTTCAATATTTCCAAAAACGTCAGCGTAAAGGGATGAATCGTTATGAAGCCTCAAAATGGATGCGGGAACGTACACATTTCGGTTGCATGATGGTAGAATCGGGAGAAGCCGATGCAATGATCTCAGGCTTGAGCCGGAAATATGCAGATACCATCCGCCCGGCACTTGAAATCATCGGCAAAGAAGAATCGGTCAAAAAAATTGCCGGCATGTATATCATGCTCACCAAAAAAGGTCCCTTGTTTTTGGCGGACGCAACTGTCAATTTTCATCCTACAGCCGAAGAGTTAGCAGACATTACTCAATTGGTAGCGAAAGAGGTCCGCAATTTTGGGGTAACTCCACGTGTAGCACTTTTGAGCTATTCCAACTTTGGCAGCAGCAATTCACCGGAAGCAAAATTGGTTGCAAAAGCACGCAATCTGGTAAAAGAAAGGGAGCCTCATCTGATTTGTGATGGTGAAGTACAACCCATTGTGGCCTTCAACAAAGAAATCTTAAAAGAGAATTACCCTTTCAGTGAATTGGTACACGGAGAACCCAATATTCTGATCTTCCCCAACCTGGCCAGCGGCAACATTGCCTACAACCTACTACAGGAAGTGGGAGGCGCGGATGCGATAGGCCCTATTTTGTTGGGCATCAAAAAGCCGGTTCATGTTTTACAATTGGGAAGCTCCGTCCGATCAATACTCAACATGGTATTGATTGCCGTTACCGATGCGCAGATGAAAAATAAACACGATAGTTCGGAAGCGGTGAAAAAAAGCCGGTTCTGGAAAGACTTCAAAAAAGTAAGCCATGATTTTTAATGCATACCGAAAATCATTGTAAGCCGCTTGATATGTATCTTCACGATCACGATTGTTACGAATTATGAATTTTTTTACGCATCTAGGTCGATTTCTGCTGATGATCAAACAAATGATCACAAAGCCTGAGAACTGGAAATTGTATTGGAAAGAACTCATGCATCAATGTGTGGAAATTGGTATCCGATCGGTTGGTATCGTTGCTGTCATTTCGATCTTTTTAGGTGCTGTAACTACCGTTCAAACGGCCTATCAGTTGGTGTCGCCTGTGATTCCCAGAACGGTGATTGCCGTCATCGTTCGTGACAATATTATTCTGGAATTGGCTCCCACGTTAACCTGTGTTGTATTGGCTGGCGTTGTAGGATCTCGTATTGCGTCTGAACTGGGAAATATGAGAATTTCCGAGCAGATTGATGCGCTGAAAATCATGGGTATTAATACCAAGGCTTATTTGATCATGCCTAAAATTCTGGCTGCATTGATCGTAGTTCCTTGTCTGGTGATCCTGGCGGCCGTATTGGGAATTTGGGGCGGACAAGTGGCCGGAGGAATATCCGGTATTCTACCGTTCGAAACCTTTTACCAGGGATTGCTGGAAGACTTCATTCCTTACAACGTATTTTTTGCGCTCACAAAATCCTATACGTATGCCTTTATCATTTCAAGCATACCGGCTTATTATGGATATTATGTGGAAGGTGGTTCTCTTGAAATAGGAAGAGCGGGCACCAAATCTGTTATTGTCAGCTGTATATTGATTCTACTAGCCGATTATGCATTGGCTGCACTTTTATTGTAAATTTTATGATTGAAATAAGGAACATACATAAAAGCTTCAACGAAAAAACAGTTATTGACGATGTTTCTGCAACATTTGAAGCAGCCAAATGCAATTTGATTATCGGTGCAAGTGGCAGCGGCAAAACCGTTTTAATGAAATGCATTGTAGGTCTTTTTGAACCTGATAACGGAGACATTCTGTACAATAACGAAAACTTTACAAAAATGCCCGAATCTGGGCGTAAAGAATTGAGACAAAAAATCGGAATGCTTTTTCAGGGCTCCGCCTTGTTTGATTCGATGACGGTTGAGCAAAATGTTATGTTTCCGCTCGATATGTTTACCAAACTGTCCACGTCCCAGAAACAGAAAAAGGTTAATGAAGTACTTGAAAGAGTAAATCTGAAAGATGCCAATAAAAAATTCCCTTCCGAAATCAGCGGAGGCATGAAAAAACGCGTTGGAATTGCCCGGGCAATTGTCCTCAATCCTCAATATTTGTTTTGCGATGAACCCAATTCGGGACTTGATCCCAAAACTTCCCTGGTCATTGACCGCTTAATTAAAGAGATCACAACAGAATTTAACATGACAACAATCGTCAATACCCACGACATGAACAGTGTGATGGAAATTGGCGACAAAATTATTTTCATGTATCAGGGTAAAAAAGAGTGGGAAGGCAGCAATCAGGATATCATTTTCAGTAAAAATGACAACTTGAACAACTTCATTTTTGCATCTGAATTCCTGCAGGATGCCAAAGATATGAGGATGTTAGAACTCAAAGGCAAGATCAAAGAGAACCGCAACATGGACGATCTGACACAGTAAGGATTCACTTTTTGCAGGATCCCTAATTAAACATACCGCTCCGGAAAAAAGACCTGCTAAAAAGACTCAAAAAAGGGATTTAATCCTGCAATCGGACCCTGTTCTTCCCCTATCTTTGCGCAGCCCAAAAAGGGCGACATTTAAAAGCTTGATATATGAGCATTCTGATCAATAAAAACTCTAAAGTTCTGGTACAAGGGTTTACCGGAAGCGAAGGCACGTTTCATGCCTCCCAAATGATTGAATACGGAACCAATGTTGTTGGAGGTGTAACTCCCGGCAAAGGCGGCACACTCCATTTGGAACGCCCCGTTTTCAATACAGTTGAAGATGCAGTAAAACAAACAGGTGCCAACGTAAGTATCATTTTTGTTCCGCCTGCTTTTGCAGCAGATGCCATTATGGAAGCTGCTAATGCGGGAATTGAACTGGTCGTTTGTATCACGGAAGGAATTCCGGTCCAGGACATGGTTAAGGCGAAACATTATTTAGCGGGAACGAAAACCCGTTTGATTGGTCCAAACTGTCCGGGTGTCATCACTGCAGATGCCTGTAAAGTTGGCATCATGCCCGGATTTGTATTTAAGAAGGGACGTATAGGAATTGTTTCAAAAAGTGGAACACTGACCTATGAAGCGGCTGATCAGGTAGCTAAAGCAGGATTGGGCGTAAGCACCGCGGTTGGAATTGGTGGAGACCCTATCATTGGGACAACCACGCGCGAAGTTTTGGAATTGTTCATGAATGACCCCGAAACAGATGCAGTCGTGATGATTGGTGAAATTGGAGGTGGAATGGAAGCTGAAGCCGCACGCTGGTATAAAGAAAATGCAAAGAAACCTCTTGTAGGATTTATTGCCGGACAAACTGCTCCTCCGGGCCGACGTATGGGCCATGCAGGCGCAATCATTGGAGGCGCGGAAGATACCGCTGCTGCAAAAATGAAAATCATGAGTGAATGCGGCATCAATGTAGTTGACAGCCCGGCGGATATTGGCAAAACAATGGCTGCTCTTATTAAGAAATAAAACATCTTTCAGCATAAAAAAATCCCCTTTTTGAAGGGGATTTTTTTATGGGACCAATTTTAATATTGTACCGCACGAATTAGGGGTTGACTATCTGACCAATGAATGGTGATACCGACATTCCTGCGATTCGAAACTTAATGTGTGTTCAACACCACTTGCAATTCCATATTTCAGGGAGGCGCTGGTTAAACCACACTGATTTTTGATGCGACATCTATAGCTTCCTTTCGAACACGTTCGATAGATGATCCGATTGCATCATGCACCAATGCTACTGCCATTCGGCGGTAGGGACGTATTGAAGGTTTTCCAAAAACACGCACATCTGTCCGTGGTTGTGCCAATGCGGCGTCTAAGCCTTCTATTGAATACGAAGTTGCCGTTTTATTTGCCAAAACAACAGCACTGGCGCCTGCACGCTCTAATTTGATTTCAGGAATCGGTAATCCTAAGATCGCTCTGGCATGCAATTCAAATTCACTTAAATTTTGAGTTCCTGCCAATGTCACCATGCCCGTGTCATGTGGACGTGGACTCAATTCCGAAAAATAAACACCGTTGTCTGTCAAAAAAAACTCAACACCCCATAACCCCGCTCCGGTAAGCGCTTCGGTTACTTTTCCTGCCATTTGGCATGCATCAATATAATCCGACTCGGCAATTGCTACAGGCTGCCAGCTCTCCTGATAATCGCCCCGCTCCTGCCGGTGTCCGATGGGCGGACAAAATAATGTAGGTGCATTTTTTTGTGTAACCGTCAATAACGTGATTTCTGTATGAAATGCAATGAATTCTTCAATGATGACTTCACGAATATCCCCTCTTGAATTGGTAACGGCATATTCCCACGCCTCATGCATAGCAGCAAGGTCCCTTAACACACTTTGCCCTTTACCACTGGAAGACATTAAAGGCTTCACAACACATGGCAACCCAATTGAATGAACCGCTTCCTCAAAAGCCTGATAAGTAGTAGCATAATGATAGCGGGCGGTTCGGAGGCCCAGTTCTTTGGAAGCCAAATCCCGTATCAACTTTCGATTCATTGTAAAATTAGCGGCTCTTGCACTCGGCACAACCTGAATAGCTTGCGCTTCGTAATCATAAAAACGCTCTGTACGGATGGCTTCTATTTCCGGGACAATTAAATCCGGTTGCCACTTCTCAACAACCGCATCGAGCTCAGATCCGTCAAGCATATCAAGAACTTCAAACGCATCAGCAACCTGCATAGCCGGAGCACCGGAGTAACTATCCACAGCAATAACAGTTTGGCCCATTCGTTTCAAAGCAATAACCAATTCTTTTCCAAGCTCTCCGCTTCCCAATAACAATATTTTTTTGTTCATGTATAGAGTATTTATGCGTTAAAGATAATAATCGTAATTATTGATCGTAAGACCAATAAGGGCTATTTAATGAGAATCCAATAAATCTTTTACAAGCGTGTTTATATATTGGCCGTGTTCAACAATCACACTTTTATAAATTACGTTCAAACATAAAGAAACGTTAAAGAAGCGAGAAAGAATCAAAAAGAAAATACGCTGTTATGAAATTGAAAGTTGTTTGAATCAAATCAACAAAATTAATTTATACCTTGGCTAAGCAAAAGATGTGGCAACACACCTCAATCAAACATGTTGAATGAAGGTTTGGCAAAACGAATCATAAAAACAGGATCTATGTTCCGTAAAACAATCTACTTAATCGTTTTTCAATTATTCTGCATATTCCCTTTTCTGCAAGGTCAGCAATTGATGAATTATGAAAAAGCCTGGACTCATATTGAGGACCTGATCAATAAAAAAGGATTGACCGAAACCGCACTAAAGGAAGTCAATCAATTGTTTGAAACGGCCAAAAAAGAGAAGAATGCCTCCCAACAAATCAAAGCTCTTGTATATAAAGTCCACTTAAGACAAATAAAAGAAGAAGATGCGGACCTGAAAACGATTAAAGAAATTGAGAAAGAAATTGAAACGGCCGTTGAACCGGTTAAATCGATCCTGTATAGTTTGGCTGCAGAAAGTTACTGGAATTATTTTCAAAACAATCGATGGCAGATTTACGATCGCACCAATACCGGAAACATGGATCATCCGGATCCTGAAACCTGGACCAAAGTTGATTTCCACATCAAGATCACCCAATTATTCCGACTTTCCATTGCACAAGAAAGTCTGTTGAAACATACAAGTCTTGAACAATTCGAAGCGATTCTTTCTAAAGGGAACATGAGGCATTTACGCCCCACTTTATTTGATCTTCTCAGTCACAGAGCACTTCGGTATTTCGAAAATGATGAAAATAATTCGGTTCAGCCGGAAAAGGCCTTTGAAATCGGATCGCTTTCGTTCTATGGATCAGCAAAAGAATTCATAAAGCTTACACCACAATCAACAGATACCTTTTCATTACAATACCAGGCATTTGTATTGTATCAACAATTGATCGCTTTTCACCTGAATGATGAAAAACCATTGGCGTTGATGGATATTGATTTACTTCGATTGCAATTCGTACATCGATATGCCACCCTTGAAGACAAAACCGAACATTACCGTTCAGCACTTTTGCAGTTCATCAATCAATACCATCGAAGCCCTTTAACAGCGCAAGCAGCCTATCTCCTTGGAAAAGACTATGCAGAATTTGCACATACTTATGATTTCAAAAAACACAAAGTAGATGATGTGCAAAATCCCAGATGGTATTTCAAAAAAGCGATTGATCTTTGCAAACCCTATACAGAACTGAATGAAGAATCGGAAGGGATATCCAATTGTCACAACCTGATCCGGCAAATCAATGAAAAAACAATCCGGATTACAACCGAGAAAGTCAATCTGCCCAACAAACCATTTCGAGCCCTTGTCCACTATCGAAATATCGAAAAGGCTTACTTCAGAATCATTCCGGTAACACAAAGTTTTTACAATGAATTTGTGCAAAGAAGTTGGGACGATTCAATCTGGAGAACATTAAAAGAAAAGTCGGCACATATGCAATTAAGTTTTGAATTGCCAGCCAGTGAAGACAACCAATTGCACGCAACCGAAATTAGAATACCTGCATTGCCTGTAGGCACCTATATTTTACTGGCAAGCAGTAATGAACGTTTTGATCTGAATGAAAATCTGTTAGCCTTACACTTTTTTCATAACAGTGCATTAGCCTGGATGCATAACAAAAATCATTACTACGTTGTAAACAGAGAGACCGGACAACCGATAAAACATGCACAAGCTATTTTTTGGACACATCGGTATGATTACAATACGAACCGTTTTGTTGCTGTTCAAAATGAAAAATACACAACAGATGGCAACGGCTATTTCAAAGCACAGGAACCGCAAACCAATTTATATTTTGACAGAACGTTGGAAATCCGTTCCGGGATTGATCAACTACATTTAGATGAGCGTATTTATTCATACACCTACACCGGTAGTGAAGGGGCAGAAAATGACGAACTGAGAAAAAGAGTCTTTCTATTTACCGACCGGTCTATTTACCGACCCGGACAAACCGTTTTTTTCAAAGGAATTGTCATCACCCAGAACCCTAAAACCGGAAAATCAGGAATTCTTCCTTCCTTCAAAACAAAAACGCATCTACTAAATACAGATCATACAAGAACCGACAGCATTGAAGTAATCACGAATGAGTTTGGCTCCTTTACCGGACAGTTTCAACTACCAACAGGCACACTGAATGGCGAATTTTCTATCGAAGAATCAACAACAGGCACCACAACAGGATTTTCGGTAGAAGAATATAAACGGCCTCAATTCTTCATTGAATATGCCCCCATTAAAAAAACTTATCGTGTCTACGACACCATTCAAGTCACGGGAATTGCAAAAGCATTCGCAGGTAATACATTAACCGATGCAAATGTAAAATACAGAGTTTTCAGGGAAGCAAGATTGCCGTACCCGTGGCTCTGTCGTATTTGGGGTTGGCCGGAAACAAAGCAACAAGAAATCATAAACGGCACTACCGTTACTCAACCGGATGGCAGTTTTTGTATCAACTTTACGGCAACACCCGATAAACAAATCCGCAAAGAATTAAACCCTGTTTTTGAATATAAAGTTATTGTTGACATCACCGATTTGAATGGAGAGACCCGAACTGCTGAAACAACCATTTCATCCGGTTATCAATCCCTACAGCTCAAAGTAAGTATGCCGGAATCGGCAAAAGCAACAAGCAAGAACTTCAACCAACTGATTGTACGGACCGAGAATCTGATGGGCCAACACGTAGCATGGCCTGTAACCGTTACCATGCATCGGATTCAGGCACCTGACCGGTTGATCAGAGATCGGTATTGGGAAGAACCCGACCAGTTTATCATCAACGAAGAAATCTATAAAAAGGATTTCCCTTACGACCTCTACCATCGGGAACTGGAACAGGACAACTGGAAACGAATTGGATTCATTGCAATCAAATCAGACACCACGCGAGAAGATGGACGATTCTCATTTCCCATTGTAACGACCTCAAAAGAAAAGAAAAAACTTAGTCCCGGCTGGTATGTTGCAGAGGTTGTAACGCGCGACAAAGATGGACAGGAGCTGAAAAACAATATTTATTTTGAATTGAAAGATGATACATCTGATAGAACAACTGCACCCGGCTACTTCTGGAGCTTTCCCGAAGAAATCAATGCTGAACCCGGAACATTCGCAAGCATTCAATTTGGAAGCAGTGCCGATGATGTCTTCATCGTTCAACAACATGAAATAAATGAAACCGTCCAACCGGTTTTTCATCGCATCAGCAATGAACACAAATCTATTCGCATTCCAATTACCGAAACTGAAAGAGGCGGAACCGGTTATAGTTTTTCGTTTATCAAACACAACCGTTTCTATAGTACTACAAGAACAATCCATGTTCCCTACAGCAACAAGGAACTTGTAATAACACATGAAACATTTCGTGACAAAACACAACCGGGGAGCAAAGAACAATGGAAAGTAAAGATTTCCGGAAAGAATGGTGATCGTGTTGCAGCAGAATTGTTAACGTCGCTTTACGACGCATCCTTAGATCAGTTTCGGGTTCATTCCTGGAACAAACCCGACATCTATCCTCTCTATGCGATCAAAAATGAATGGATCGCAGGTGGATTCAATAAAATTGAGTCCTTGAATAAAAACTGGTATAAAATTCAATGGAAAGGGTTTGATAAGCGTTATGATGAGCTCATCGGTATTATGTCGCTTTCTCAATCTTTTCTATTGAAGAGAGGACGAATGGATGCAGTGAGCATGATGCCTAATGCATCGAATCTCGAAGATGTACAATTACAAGAGAAAAGCAGCCCCGATTCTTCAGTAGTTCAAACCGATCAGAAACAACCGGAAGCGCAAAAAAGAAAGCGTGACGACTGGGGTGATATCCAAATAAGGTCCAATTTTAATGAAACAGCTTTTTTCCATCCATCGCTCAGAACCGATTCAACCGGTGCTGTTGAAATCAACTTAATAATGCCTGAAGCACTTACTCAATGGAAGTGGCTTCTGCTTGCGCATACCAAAGACTTGTCATTTGGCTGGTCCGAAAAAAAGATTGTCACACAAAAAAAACTCATGGTTCAGTCGTTTGCTCCGCGATTTTTAAGAGCAGGCGACTTGTTTGAGTTCACGGCAAAAATCACAAATCTTTCAGACGACAGAATAAAAGGTCAAAGCGCTTTATTCCTTTTCAGGAATTCATCCGGAATTTCTGTAGACTCCTTGTTTCAAAATAACAATGCGGTATGTGACTTTTCTTTGGAACCAGGACGTAGTACTGTCGTGAAGTTTAAAACCCTTATTCCTGCTGATTTTACCGAACTGCTTACTTACAGGATCATTGCCAAAGGTGCTCCTGAAAAAGGGATGACGGTTGCGGTAAGTGATGGTGAAGAAGCCTTACTTCCGGTTTTAACCAATCGAATTCTGGTAACGGAATCCTTGCCAATCAACTCAAGGAAAGACGGCACTACAAATTTTACATTTTCGAAATTATTGAACAACACCTCAAACACATTAACACATCATTCGATTACCATTGAATATACCAGTAATCCGGTATGGTATGCCATTCAGGCGCTACCCTATATGATGGAAAATCCACATGTATGTGCTGAACAAATCTGGAATCAATTTTACGCCAATGCCTTAGCGTCTCATATCACCAACAAACTACCCCGTATCAAAACCTACTTTGAACAATGGAAACAATTAGATAGTAGTATTTTAATGAGCAATCTGGAAAAAAACGAAGAATTAAAATCCATTTTACTTCAGGAAACGCCGTGGATACTGGAAGCTAAAAATGAAACTCAACAAAAGAAACATATTGCTTTACTTTTTGATCTCGTTCGATTATCCATGGAACTAAACAAAACCATCGAATACTTAAAAAGCATGCAAGCTCCAAATGGAGGCTTTGTGTGGCTTAAAGGTGGTCCGGATGATCGTTATATGACACAATACATCGTTACCGGTATCGGACATTTAATGAAACTCCAAGCTCTGCCGAATCAACACGACCAAGCAATTAATGCAATTTTAGAAAAAGCTATTCCGTATCTCGACCAACAAATTCTTAATGACTACAACGAACTAGTAAAAACAAAAGCCAACATGAAACAGAATCAAATCAGTCAAATCCAGATTCAATACCTCTACATGAGGAGTTTTTTTAAATACATTCCTCAAACAGCCGGAACACAAAAAGCCTATCAATACTACTACGGTCAGGCCCGAAAATATTGGCTAAAAAACAGTCGGTATATGCAAGGAATGATCGCGCTCGTTCTAAATAGAAATGGAGATTTTAAAACATCCCGTTCAATTGTGCGTTCATTAAAAGAAAATGCTCTTAGAAACAACGAAATGGGAATGTACTGGAAAGAATTCAACTCCGGCTACTATTGGCATCAAGCCCCGATTGAAGCGCAAGCTTTAATGATTGAAGTATTTCAAGAAATTACAAAGGACGAAGACGTCATATCGGATTTAAAAACGTGGTTGTTAAAACAAAAACAAACGCAGAACTGGAAATCAACAAAAGCCACAGCAGAGGCCTGTTACGCTCTTCTTTTACAAGGACTTTCATGGATTGAAAATGAGCCGATAGCAGAAATCAAACTGGGAGACACGAATTTCAGTAGTCAGACAGAACAAACAACTCCCGGACTGGGTTATTTTAAACGTACCATTGATGGAAGCGAAGTCAAACCCCAAAACGGAAAAATTCAATTAACGGTTCAGGGCAGTCGCAATATGCCAACATGGGGCGGAATCTATTGGCAGTATTTTGAAAATCTTGATCAGATTACTGCATCAGCCACATCATTACAACTGAAGAAAAAATATTTTTTAGAACAAAACACAATCAACGGACCAATATTAATACCAATTACAGATACAACCCGACTTCAAGTTGGCGACAAAATCAAAGTAAGGATTGAACTGAAAACGGACCGGCATTTGGAATATGTTCACATGAAAGATTTACGACCGGCTTGTATGGAGCCCGGGAATACAATCAGTGGATATAAATGGCAAGGAGGCCTTGGATATTACGAAAGCACAAGAGACGCAGCAACGGATTTCTTCATAGACCGTCTTAACAGAGGAAGTTATGTATTTGAGTATCCCTTGTATGTTACACACAACGGAAGTTACAGTTCAGGTGTAACGAATATTCAATGTCTGTACGCACCTGAATTTTCTGCACACAGTGAAGGAATCCGAATTGTAGTAGAATAACAAAAGAGGACTTAAGGGTCCTCTTTTTTCTTTCTGAAATTGAACAAATTCTTTTTTGAAGGCTGGTATAATTCCTTTGCTTTTTGAACTAAACTCAGCATTTCTTTTTGCCAGTAATCTTTGGGATTGACACAGCTGTTCAACAAACCGATCAGTTGTTCCCATGAATACTGCGGAAGCAAGAACGAAGACTCACGCAAAATCAAACCAAACATGGCAATTCCTGCGGCAAAGCGAAAACTGGAATCAACCTCACCGATGCTTTTATAATGATTTAGAATCGGAAACTGATCACGCAACGTGTCTTTGGTTTCTGTTGGGATATAATTCAACTCAACATCTGCTACAGTACCCCCATCTCCTTTAAAAGGATTCAACTGCGGTACAAGTTCAAAAACTGCCGTAACGGTGTGTCCGGTTCCTATTTCACCCCCTTGTATCGTATAGTTACTATCGGCCAACCACCCTTTTTTATTTTCATATCCAATCAGCCGATACTCCTTTATATAATCGGGATGGAAGGTTACGTTGATCAAAGCATCATTGGCCACTGCATACAATGTTTGCATCAGCTCCTTTACTAACACCTTTTCTGCCTCCATGACATTATCCAGGTAAGCAAAATTGCCATTACCGCTTTTTGCAAGCAATTCCAGCTTTGAATCTTTATAGTTGCCCATACCAACTCCCAAACAGGTAAGATAGATTCCGGATTGTTGCTTCTGCATCACCAGTTCCATTAATGCCTCTTCGGACACTTCTCCTACATTAAAATCTCCATCTGTAGCAAGTATAATCCGGTTGTTTCCCCCCTTAATAAAAGTTCTTTGAGCCAGCTTATAGGCCTGTCGTATGGCCGACTCCCCGGGCGTATCGCCACCGGCTTCTAATGAATCAATTACGTTCAGGATTTTCTGTTGATACGTACCGGAGGTTGGCGGTAACGCAACGCCAACTGTTCCGCCATAGAGCACAATGGAAACTGTATCAACGGGTCTTAAATTTTGAACCATCATTCGGAAGGCCGATTTCAACAAGGGTAATCGGTTGGGCATATCCATAGAACCGCTCACATCAATCAGAAAAACGAAGTTGCTGGGAGGTAAAAAATCATAATTTACTTTCTTGGCCTGCAGACGAATAAATAAAAGTTTATTGGAAGGCGCCCAGGGACAATCTGTTATTTGTGACTGTACCTGAAATGTTTTTCCCTGTGGCATTTCCATCGATTGCTGCGGAAAATAATTCAACATTTCTTCAATACGAACTGCATCTTTGGGAACAATGGACTTGATGGTAATAAATCGCCGAATATTGCTGTAAGAAGCCTTATCAACATTCAATGCAAAGCCGGTAGTAGGATATTGAGTCGCCAAATTGAATTCATTCTCATGCAAATGCGTATAGGTTTCGCCTGATGTTGAAACTGAAAGATTTTTGTCTACAAACTTGTCTTTTGTAAAAGACAGTAATTGTTTTTTTTGTCTTGATTCAATCAAAGTAGAACGGAGCACAATATGTTCATATGCATCGCTGCTTAGGAAAAGGGTTTTAGATTCGTACCCTTCAACTTCAAACGTTACTGTATCGGCCTGAATGGAGGACGGAATGCCAAAACTCCCCTCCGGTCCCGTATAAAAAAAAGAATTGGTCGAGTGTATATGTATTCGAACGTACGTAAGCGCTTCATTGCGAATATTCTTAACATCGCCACGGAAGTAATACTGTGCAACAACAGGATGCCCAGCGCAAAAAAACAAAAACAGTGTTATGATTTTTTTCATACCTCAGTTACGAACTTCACAGGCCGGCAACAAGAATGATTTATTCTTTTTCAACTAATTTATACAGTGCACTTAAATTACGACCAAGACCGTTGTAATCCAAACCATACCCCAGCAAAAAATGATTGGGGACAGTAAAGCCAAGATAATCGATAGGAATCGGAAACAATACAGCAGACGGCTTGTGAAGCAAACTTGCAATTTTCAAGGAAGCCGGCTGCTGATTGAGCAATTGCGGCAAAAAATAATGTAAGGTTTTGCCGGTGTCAACAATATCTTCAAGGACAACCACATGCCGATCTACAATATCAATATCCAGTCCTATAGCAGTCACTACATGCCCTGAAGATTTTGTCCCCTTATAGGATGCCAGTTTAATAAAACAAATCTCCGCATCGATCGTGACACAACGAAAAAGATCGGCAGCAAATACAAATGAACCGTTTAAAATGGCGATAAACAACGGCTTCTTCCCATCATAATCACGATTGATTTCAACTGCCAGCTCCTGTATTCGTTGACTGATCGTTGCGGCAGTGATGAACAGGTCGAATTGTTTATCGTGAACTTGTACCAACAGTTTTATTTTTTTGGATAACCAACTGCATCCCTTCCTTCAAATCATACCCCTGTAGCTTGTTCCATTGCTGAATCTCGGCAAGGGACACTTCATACTTACGGGCAATGCTGTAAAGTGTTTCTTTATGTTGTACAATATGAACAATTTGATTGGGAGAATCGGGTACACTAACCGCTGTATTCATTATTGGTTCCTGCTGAATTGGAGTTGCTGGTATCAGTTTCGTTTGAACCAATTTGGGCACTGCCGGAGCTTCTGATTGTAAATACAAAGTTTCGCCGGGAGCCGGAAGCTGACCTGCATTGATTTTATTCAATTGCAATAAGGCTTCCAAACGGATGCCATACTGCTGAGCAATCGTATACAGCCCCTCCCCTTCTTTTACAATATGTACCGGAACCGAAGCCGTTCTGCGCTTACGTTGGAGGTAAATCAACTGATCACTTTCAATTGCTTCCCGCTCCGGCAATTCATTAAAATCAAAAATGTATTTGAGTGGCACGGCATATTGTTGAGCGATCGCCAAATAAGGAGTTCCTTTAACCGCATACACCACACGTGTTTCATTGATTTTAAACACCCCTTCAGGATAAGTGAGTTGTGGAACACTTGCTTGAACAGGCGGCGTGGCAGACTGCGATTTGGGCTCCGGAACAACAACGGATACTGGATCCTTCTGGACCTCAACTGCTACCGGCATCTGAGCAACAGGTGCTTCAGGTTGTTTTTTCCCCATTGCGATGAGAGAATACTCATGCAGGTTGTACTTTTCAATATACTTGATTAATATTTCAGGATAACGCGGATTGGTCGCATAACCTGCTTTCTTCAATCCGTAGGCCCACGCTTTATAATCCAATGGGTCGAGATCAAATAAAAAAGCATAGTGCTTTCTCGTTCGCAGGAAGTCGGAATGATCGATGTAAGAAGCATCGGCATCGGGATATTTTCTGAAACACTCACCGGGTGCATCATCGTCGTGATTGACTGAAGGCCCTGTCCAGGTTTCTTTACACTTGATTCCAAAATGATTATTAGATTTTTTTACCAATTTACTGTTACCACTTTCAGTCTCGAGTATCCCCTGTGCAAGGGTGATTGAAGCAGGAACGCCACTGCGAATCATTTCACGCATGGCAATATCCTTGTAGGTATTCACATACTCCTCGGACGTTATTAATTGTGCCTTCATGGAAACCGTGAAAAGCATAAAAGCAATCAAATAAATAAAAGATTTTCTCATCGTTTGTTTTTTATAAGATATCAATTAAGGGTGTTTTTATATTTGTCTTTATTGGTGTTTATTTTTTTCGCATCAGTAATAATCCATCTCTTATTGTCAGCAAAACCGTTTCCATATCTGCATCACAACGCACCATTTCGTTAAAAGCCTGTATGGCTTTGGCGTTTTTGCCTTTAATTTCCGGACGCAACACTTCGCCGTGAAAGAGCACATTATCAGCAATCAAAAGACCTCCCGATTTAAGATTTGGCTTGATGAGGCTGTAATACTGCGAGTAATTTACTTTGTCTGCATCGATAAAAACCAAATCCCATGACTCCGCAATCGTTGGAAGAATATCCATGGCATTACCAACATGCAATTGAATTTTTTGATCAATTCCTGCCTGTTTGAAATGATTCATCGCACGCACAGCATCGTCTTCTCTCGACTCAATCGTATGCAATACACCTCCTTCCCTCAAACCTTTCGCTAAACAAATTGCGCTGTATCCAATCATCGTTCCCAATTCGAGTATCCGGTGAGGTTGTGCAATCTTACTGATGATTTCAAGGAACTTGCCCTGCAAATGCCCGCTTAACATATGAGGTTGCGCATGATAACCGGACGACTCCTGTGCAATGGACTTAAGTAACGCATCTTCTTCGGAAGAATAATGTGCTGCATAAGCCTCAGCCAAAGGTTGAATCAAATCCACATTTCAGGTTTGAACAAAGATAAATCAGTTCCTGCAATGGTCAAAGAATTGAATTACAGTGATTTGTTAAACTCAAAAGGAGTGCTTTTACGTGAAATCAGCCATAATCCGGCAAATGTTATCATTCCGTTTATGAGAATGAGTTCATTCCCGATTTTATACCCTGAAAATAGTTGTTCCGACAGTTGATGCAAACCCAGTGAGATATGCAACTTGGCCTCGTACCAGGATGGATTACTGAGCAGGTCCAACCCCATGGCCAAAACAGGGGCCAAAATGGTAACCCCTGCAATGCGGCCATCCTTCAACTGACGCTTTGTAAGAATTCCGAATGCAAATAAACCCAACAAAGGACCATAGGTAATCCCGGCAAATTTTAAAATGAAGTCAATGATTAATTTGTCATTGATCCATTTAAACAATAAGACCATGATGAAAAAAACCAATGCAAAAGTGAAATGCACTTTTAAGCGTGTCCGTTTCTTTTCCCGCTCTGTACCTTCTTTTCGATTGATGGCCAGCAAATCGATACAAAAACAGGAAGTTAACGAAGTAATCGCCCCATCAACGCTTGGGAACAGAGCAGAAATCAATGCAATAATGAAAACAATCCCGATGGATGCACTAAATGTATCACTAAGCGCAATGGTTGGAAACAAATCATCCGGTGGCACTTGTATCCCCTGGGCACCGGCATAAAGATATAAGACGCCTCCCAGCACCAGAAATAGAAAATTGACCACCATCAACACCGCCGTAAAAGTCATCATATTTTTTTGAGAATCTTTCAATGTTCTGACACTGATATTTTTTTGCATCATTTCCTGATCCAGACCGGTCATGGCAATTGCAATAAACATCCCACCAATGATATGTTTGAGCGCGAAAGAACCGGCTTTGATATCCCAGTTAAAAATGCGGGTGTACCCTTTTTGTTGCATCAGGGAGAGTGCGCCACTCAGATCTGTCCCCAAAGCTTTTGTGACAACCCATATACAGGCGACCAAACCAACCAGCATCCCGGTAGTTTGAAGCGTGTCGGTATAGATGATCGTTTTCACACCTCCTTCAAACGTATACAATAAAATTAGCAGTAAAATAACGAAGGCTGTTAATTCA
>CANGQQ010000004.1 GCA_947456025.1 Chitinophagaceae bacterium
CAGGACCGTGTAAATTCTGCACCCATGCAAATCCATTCCAATATTGTTTAAGATTGCGTTCAACTCTGCGTGACATACGTACGGATATTTCGTTTGCAAATAAGCACCCTGTTTGCCCCAAGGAAACGCATCGTCTTCACAACCCTGAGGTAAACCGTTATAGCCTGTTCCAACAATTTTATTTTTTTTATTGACAATACAGGCACCTACCTGGGTGGAAGGATCCTTGCTTCTTTGTGCAGACAATAAGGCCACGCCCATAAAATATTCATCCCAGGAAATATAATTATTTCTTTTGTCCATGTGCTTTATTAGAAAAATGGGATAAAAAAAATCCCATTTAGTTTCAAACGGGATTTTTTATGAAATTGTTTTAAATGGATCATTAAATGTCAATGGCTTCACCATAAGCAGCAGCCGTTGCTTCTTTAACCGCTTCGCTCATTGTTGGATGGGGGTGGACACCGTTCAGAATTTCATGATAAGTTGTCTCCAGTTTACGGGCTACAACAACTTCGGCAACCATTTCTGTTACGTTGCTTCCAATCATGTGTGCGCCTAAAAACTCTCCGTATTTCGCGTCAAAAATGACTTTTACAAAGCCTTCCGTGGCACCGGCAGCACTGGCTTTACCACTGGCAACAAAGGGGAATTTGCCAACTTTAATTTCGTACCCGGCTTCTTTGGCTGCTTTTTCGGTATAACCAACGCTTGCAATTTCGGGGGTACAGTAGGTGCAACCGGGGATATTGTTGTAGTCCATGGCTTCAGGCGCATGATGGTATTTCTTTTCAAGATAAGCCATATGTTCTGCCGCATTGATACCTTCTTTACCTGCAACGTGGGCCAATGCTTGTCCCGGAGCAACATCTCCAATGGCATAGATGCCTGCAACTGAAGTTTGTCCGTATTTATCAACAACAATTTTTCCTTTCTCTGTTTTAATTCCGTTCTCTTCCAGTCCTATGTTTTCAATGTTGGCCACAACACCCGCAGCACTTAAAAGCAGATCGGCTTCCAGAATCACTTCACCTGATGCTGTTTTCACCTTTGCTTTAACGCCGGCTCCGCTTGTATCAACGCCGGTTACTTCAGCATTGGTCATGATCTCGATTCCTTTTTTCTTGAATTGTTTTTCCAGTTCTTTTGAAATGTCTTCATCTTCTACAGGAACAACGCGGGGCATGAATTCAACGATGGTGATTTTGGTGCCCATACTGTTGTAAAAATCTGCAAATTCAACACCTATGGCACCGCTACCTACAACGATCATTGATTTAGGTTGTTGGGGCAATACCATTGCTTCACGATAGCCAATGATTTTCTTCCCGTCTTGCGGCATGGAGGGTAATTGACGACTTCTTCCACCGGTTGCGAGAACGATGTATTTTCCTTCTACAATCTTTTTTGTTCCGTCTGCGGCAGTAACTTCCACTTTCCCTTTTGCAGCCACTTTACCGTAGCCCATGATGACATCAATTTTATTCTTCTTCATCAGGAATTGAACGCCTTTGCTCATTTTATCGGCAACACCGCGACTTCTTTTGACCACCGCCGTAAAATCGTGTTGAACACCACTGGCCTGTATGCCATAATCAGCACTGTGTTTCATGTATTCGTAAACCTGTGCACTTTTCAGCAAAGCTTTTGTTGGGATACAGCCCCAGTTCAGGCAGACACCCCCAAGACTTTCTTTTTCAATGATTGCTACTTTAAAGCCCAGTTGTGAAGCACGGATTGCAGCGGGATAACCGCCGGGGCCACTACCTACAACAATTACATCGTATGCCATAATTTCTGTTTGAATGGATGAGAAGAAATCTATTTAATTAAATCGGTTGCGAAGGTACTTGAACTGAAGGAAATGACAAAAAGCGGACACAGGGTGCAAAAATGAAAAAAGGCATGCAGTGATATAAGTACTACATGCCTTTTAATGTATTGTATTTTAGCAACTTATCTACTGTTAGCGTCGTTCATCCGTATCTTTCTGCCTTTGAAATTTTTACCGTCAATGGCACTGATCATTTGTCGGGCCGATTTGCTGTCTACTTCAACCCAGCTGTTAAGGTCGCGCATATCAATTTTTCCCAGTGATTCTTTTCTGAGATCGCTCATGTCCAGAATGAATTGCAAAAAACTGGCTTTGTAGAAACCGTCTTTGGTACCCAGATTTACAAAGAGTTTGGTGTAACTACCACCACCTGAAAATTCACGACCGGCGGTATCTCTGTGAGGTTTACGCCCTTCTGTACGAACGCCGGTGCTGAAACGTTCTCTTTCACTGCGTCCGGTCCCGGTGCGGCTATCTTTTCTGAATTTATCAAACTCCCTGCCACGTTCTCTGATGTTGAGGTCTTCTGCATTTTCATAGTATTTCAGGAACCGGTCAAATTCCATGGCCGCAACACGTTTCAGAATTTCTTCCTTGGTCATATCGGCAAACTTTTCCTGTAGCATCGGTACATAAGTCTCGTATTCTTCATTGCTTACATCGGTACTGATGATTTTGTCCATGAAAGAAAAAAACTGTTTTCTGCAAACATCTTTTCCGCTGGGGATCTCAAGCTTATGGAACTGTGACTGTACAATACGTTCAATTTGGCGGACTTTGCCAATTTCACGACTGTGAACAATACTCATGCAGATGCCTGTTTTTCCGGCACGTCCCGTTCTTCCGCTCCGGTGTGTATACACTTCAATGTCATCGGGAAGTTCGTAATTGATCACATGTGTGATGTCTTTTACATCAATACCACGGGCGGCAACATCGGTGGCAATCAGCAATTGAAGTGTTTTGTCTCGAAACTGACCCATGACGGTATCTCGTTGTTGTTGTGTGAGATCGCCATGCAGGGCATCAAGATCGTAACCTTCTCTTGTAAGTTTTTCTGTAATTTGTTGTGCATCCACTTTGGTACGGGTAAAGATGATACCATAGATGCCGGGATTGAAATCGATCAAACGTTTTAATGCTTCATAACGGTGTTGAGATGAAACAACATAATATTGGTGATCGATATTTTTATTCGCTGTATTGACCTTACCCACCGTTACTTCAACAGGTTCTTTCATGTACTTGCGACTCACTTTCCGAATTTCGGGCGGCATAGTGGCACTAAAGAGCCAGGTACTTTCTTTTTTGGGGGTATTTTGAAGAATGAATTCAATGTCATCCTGAAAGCCCATATTCAACATTTCGTCCGCTTCATCCAAAACGACGTATTCGATTTCGCCGAGATTGATCGCTTTCCGTTCAATTAAATCGATCAAACGTCCCGGTGTTGCAACAACAACCTGAACACCTCTTTTAATGTCGCGTATCTGCATCCCAATGGAGGTACCTCCGTAAACAGCAACGATGGATACGGATTTCATGTATTTTTTAAAAAGTTCCAGTTCTTTTACGATCTGCAGGCAAAGCTCCCTGGTAGGGCATACGATCAATGCTTGGGGATGTTTTTGATTTTCATCCAGAAGTTGTAAAAGAGGAAGTCCAAATGCTGCGGTCTTACCGGTGCCTGTTTGGGCGAGACCAATTAAATCTTTTGTACCGCTTAATAAAACCGGGATTGCTTTTTCCTGAATAGGGGTTGGAGTTGTAAAACCAAGATCACCAATCGCTCTCATCAATCTTTCTTCGAGGCCCAGCGCTTCAAATGTGTTCATATACGAAATTCAAATAATTTGGTGCAAAGGTAAGGTATTGAAGGCAGGTTCGGTGCGAATGTGTCATTTGAAGCCGGTCATGCGTTGAAGACGGAAGTTCTTCAGTGTCAATTTGCAGTTGTTTGTTCAAGATCGGTTTTGAGGTCATCGAACATCTATTAACTTTGCCGCATGCGAAAATTGGCGATGGACGAACTCAACCGAAAAACGATCGATGAATTTAGGGAAGCCCCTAAAAACAAGGTTGTTATAGTGTTGGAGAACGTTCGAAGTATGCAAAATGTAGGGAGTGTGTTTCGGACGGCGGATGCATTTTTGATCGAAGCGATCTATTTGACCGGATATACACCTCAACCACCTCACCGTGATATCCAGAAAACGGCACTTGGCGCCACTGATACGGTTCGCTGGAACTATTTTGAAACAGTCGCAGAAGCTGTGCACTCATTACGGAGTGAAGGATATTGTATTTATGGCGTTGAGCAGGTTGAAGGAAGCAAGATGTTGCATGAATTGAAAATGGAACATTCTACGCCAATCGCTCTTATATTTGGAAATGAAGCACAAGGCGTTGAGGCAGATACTCTTTTGATGTGTGATCAGTGTATCGAAATTCCACAGGCAGGTATGAAGCATTCGCTCAACATCAGCGTAGCGGCAGGTATTGTAATGTGGGAGTTTACCCGAAATCGTTTAAAATGATTAACCAGAAGCAATGAGCGGAATCAAGAATTATTTAAGTCTGATCAAATTTTCGCATACCATATTTGCGATGCCTTTTTCCTTAATCGGTTTTGTATTGGGTGTTGCTTTTTTGAAAGATTCGGCAGATGGAGCGGAAGTATCCATTGAACCGATGTTTTATGTCGTTACACTCGCCTTAGTGATTCTTTGTATGATTTTCGCTCGTAGTGCCGCAATGGCTTTTAACCGGTACCTGGATCGTCATTTTGATGCTCAAAATCCACGAACAGCCATCCGGGAGATACCCAGCGGGATCATACAGCCCAAAAATGCATTGATGTTCACGGCCATCATGAGTTTTCTTTTTATTGCTACGACCTATTGGATCAATATACTCTGTTTTTTCCTTTCGCCTGTGGCGTTGTTGGTCATTCTTGGCTACAGTTATACCAAACGGTTTACGTCCTTGTGCCACCTCGTACTTGGATTGGGATTGTCGTTGGCACCTATTGGAGCCTATCTTGCGGTTACAGGTGAATTTGCGTGGCTGCCGGTATTGTTTTCTCTAACGGTATTGTGTTGGGTCAGTGGATTTGATATTATTTATGCTTTGCAGGATCATGAGTTTGACCGTGCGCATCAATTGAAATCGATTCCGGTTTGG
Organism: Chitinophagaceae bacterium; assembly: GCA_947456025.1. GTDB lineage: Bacteria > Bacteroidota > Bacteroidia > Chitinophagales > Chitinophagaceae > Lacibacter. The sequence continues at coordinate 5,018 of CANGQQ010000004.1, forward strand.
CTCGGTGTTTCAAAGGCATTGCGGGTCAGTCGGTTGCTACATATCGTTGCAATAGGCTGTTTGATTGCAGCAGGTTATTCCGGAGGATTTGGTATATACTATTGGATCGGGGTATCGGTTTTTTCCTTTTTGCTGATCTATCAGCATACAATCGTAAAACCCGGCGATCTTTCAAAAGTCAATCTGGCATTTTTTACAACCAATGGTATTGCAAGTGTTGTATTTGCCGTATTCGTAATCATTGATAAATTAGTCTGATGTCTCGAATCATGTGTATTGATTATGGCGGAAAACGTACCGGGATTGCTGTAACAGACCCATTACAAATCATAGCAACGGGGCTGACAACCATAGACACGAAGAATTTTCTCTCTTTTTTGAAAGATTATTTTTCCAGAGAGTCGGTTGAAAAAATCATTATTGGTATGCCTTTGAACACAGACGATACGGCTACGCATGCCACTCCGCTTGTTGAACAGGCGATCAGACAACTGAAAAAAAATTTTCCTGCGATTCCGGTTGAAACGGTTGATGAACGGTATACTTCCAAAATGGCAAAAGAGGCCATCCTGCAAATGGGTTTGAAAAAAAAGCAACGTAGAGATAAGAAATTGGTGGATGAGATCGCTGCTACAATGATGTTGCAGGAATACATGGCTCATCGTCTTTAAGCCGGTGAATCTTTATTGGACATTCCCTTGCGAACCGATATTTTTGTACTTACTTACTTCAATTGATCACACATGATTTTACCCATTGTAGCTTACGGGCATGATGTTTTAAGAAAAGTTTGCAGGGATATTACGCCTGAATATGACGGATTGCAACAACTGATTTCAGATATGTGGGAAACCATGTATGCTTCCAATGGTGTGGGCTTGGCTGCGCCGCAAATCAACCGGGATATACGTCTGTTTGTAGTAGACAGCGCTCAGATGTATGCCAATCTGGAAGAGGAGGATGCGTCGCAATATGCCGAGCATGCCGGTATCAAACAGGTGTTTATCAATCCTTATATTGATGAATTAGCCGGAGAGGAGTGGCCCTACAATGAAGGATGCCTGAGTATACCCAAGATACGTGAAGATGTTTACCGTGCCGAAGAAGTCACACTTCGGTATCTGGATGAATCTTTTCAGCAACAGATAAAAACATTTAATGGTCTTACGGCACGTGTGATTTTACATGAATACGATCATATAGAGGGGAAACTCTTTATCGACTACCTCAAACCATTAAAACGTCGTTTACTCAAACGAAAGCTGGACGATATTTCAAAAGGAAAAATTAAGGTGGATTACAAAATGCTATTCCCTAAATCCTGATGCTCAAATTTCTGTTATTTGTCGGTTTCTTTTGGTTGCCGGCGTTACAATTAACGGCACAGGATACTCTCATACATTACGAAGGAAAAATCATTCAGCTGAAGGAAGTGGTTGTTCGCTCCAATGTGAACGTCCCTTCCTTTATGCAGCGACTGAAGGATGACACAAGCTTTTACAAGGCATTCAAAAATTTACGTATTCTAAAATTCAATGCCATCAATGATGTCCGAATGCTGGATCAAAAAGGGCGTTTAAAGGCCTCTTGCAGAAGCAAATCCAGACAGTATGTCAACGCCGGCTGCAGACATACTGAAATTACAGAGGAACAGGTTACGGGTGACTTTTACACCAATGATGGCAAGTACAATTATTACACAGCCTCTTTATACGATCATCTTTTTTTCTCTAAAACACAAGTTTGCGGCGAAACAAATGTTGTAAAGGGTTCGTCCATTGCAGTAAACAACAAACGAGGAATTGAGCGTCACAAAGAGCAATTGAAAATGTTATTCTTTCAACCGGGGACAAAAATTCCGGGCGTACCATTTATTGGTAACAAAGTGGCATTCTTCGATAAAGATGTTTCTCCTTATTATGATTTTACGGTGGACCTGTCCGAGTATTTGGGTGAAAATTGTTATGTATTCCGGGCAAAAGCCAAAAGCGGTTTATCAAAATCGGAGCAGGACCTGATTGTGATTGATGAAATGAATACGTGGTTTGCTGTTTCTGATCTCGCGATAAGAGGTCGTACCTATCACATGAGTTACAATGCCGGAATCTATGATTTTGATGTGGAGATGGAAGTGCAGATGATACGGTTCAACGAACTGACCGTGCCTGCAATTATCCGATACATTGGAAATTGGGATGTGTTGTTTAAGAAACGTGAACGGGGTGTTTTTACTGCGCTTTTGTCTGATTTTTCCTATTGAATATTTTTTACGGCCGCGTAATTCCGCCATTTCTCAATGACCGATTTCATGTCATTCGGTATTTCACTTTCAAAGCGGATCATTTTTTTAGTTTCCGGATGTACAAATCCCAGCGTTTGGGCATGCAACGCATGTCTGGGACACATGGCAAAACAATTTTCGACAAACTGTTTGTATTTCGTGTAAATCGTTCCCTTCACGATTCGGTCACCGCCATAGGTATCATCATTGAATAAGGGGTGGCCAATCAGTTGCATATGTACACGAATTTGGTGGGTGCGTCCGGTTTCCAATTTACATTCGATAAGCGTAGTATAACCGAATCGTTCAATCACCCTGTAATGGGTAGTCGCTTCTTTTCCATGATCGCCGTCCGGATAAGCAGCCATGATTTTACGGAAGCGCTGATGCCGACCGATGTGTGCTCGAACGGTGCCGGAATCTTCCTCAAAATCCCCCCATACCAATGCGATGTATTTTCGTTCAACGGTATGTTCAAAAAATTGTTTTGCCAGAAAAAAGCTTGCCTGTTCGCATTTTGCCAGAACCATCAAGCCGCTCGTGTTTTTATCTATTCGGTGAACAAGTCCAAATCGGGGGAGTTTGTCTTCGGTAAGTTCCGGATCCTTTCGTTTCAAATAACCCACAACACCATTCACAAGAGTTCCGGAATAGTTCCCGCATCCCGGATGAACGACCATTCCGGGTACTTTGTTTACGATAAGTATCTGACTGTCTTCATGCACAATGTTTAAGGGTAAATCTTCAGGTACAATTTCATGACTTTCCGGGGAGTTTTCAGAAAAGGTGACGATTGCATCTCCCGGTTTCACTTTGTAATTTGATTTGACCGGTTGGTTATTGACCAGTACAAAATTGTTTTCAATTCCTTTCTGGATTTTGTTTCGTGTTGCTCCTTCAATTTTTGACAGGAGGTATTTATCGATCCTGATCGGTTCCTGACCTTTTGTTACAACGAACCGGTTGCGTTCATAGAGCTCTTCGGCTCCGTCGCCGTTTTCCAATTCATTATCCTGATCGATGTACGCATGATTCATACTTGCAAAAATAATGGCTTCGAAGGTTCTATTTGTATTGATTGTAAATTTGCAGCATGAAGGAAACGGTTTATTATCAGAATTTGGGGACAATGGCTTATCAGGAAGCCTGGGCTTATCAGGAAGCATTGTTGAAGACCAATCTGGAAATAAAATCGAAGTTGCGTTCTCTTGAACAAGAAAAGAGCACAGACGATAAACCTCAGACTGAAATACTTCATACAAAAAATTATTTACTGTTTGTTGAGCATCCACCTGTTTACACACTGGGTAAAAGCGGCGACGTTAAGAATGTTTTGATCAATGAGATGGAGCGTGAACAAAAGGGCATTGCGTTTTTTCCTACCAACAGGGGAGGAGACATTACTTTTCATGGTCCGCAACAACTGGTTGGTTATCCTATTCTGGACTTGGAACATTTTGAAACCGACATCGGAAAATACCTTCGGAATCTGGAAGAAGTCATCATACGCACCATGGCTTTCTATGGACTGAAGGGCGAACGCAGCTCCGGTGAAACAGGAGTTTGGCTGGATACTGAGGTGAAAGGGAAGGAGCGTAAAATTTGTGCCATGGGCGTTCGTTGCAGCAGGTGGATCACGATGCATGGATTTGCGTTGAACGTGAATACAGACCTTGATTATTTCAATTATATCATACCCTGTGGGATACAAAACAAGCAGGTTACCTCACTGGAAAAGGAACTGGGATTTAAAGTTGATTTCACGGAAGTGCAAGAAAAAGTCCTTGAACATTTTGCAGACGTGTTTAACGTTGATTTTGTTTCATTACAGTGAAAAAAAATGCGGCAACTTGTTCTGCCTACAAAGCTTTTGAATAATACAGGAGTGATCCTGCATGGCCAAAAATCAATTCCTTTTTCGTGGCTTTGTAAACAAAGAGCATCCAGGTATAGGAATCCGTTTTAATTTCAATTTGATTGTCTGTAATAACAAGAGTACAAGCAAGTGTTTCGGTCTTATCCTTGCGGTAACAGGTTACAATTCCTTTTGCACTTTTCGATCCGGTGATGGTGTCAATTTTTAAATACTTGATTAATACAGAATTTTCATCTGTCGCCCCTGGTTTTGCTGCTCTTCTGTAAACACTCCAATTGCCTGTTAATTGTTCGATGGTTGGCACAATGGGATTGTCCAGTTGTTCTTGTTCCATTGGTATTTTTCCAAGTGTTTCATGCCAAAAAAAATCGGTTTTTTGAAGGGTATGGATGAAGGCTTCCTGATCGTCTAAAACAAGCGTTGTTTTGCTTACCGACACAATTGTATAAATGTCGGCAGCCGCAACCAAAATATTCCCCGGATCTTCAATGGCACAGTTCCCTTTCATATAAGTTTTGGTGCCGTCTTTTGTTTCCACCTCCTGTTCGCTTTTGAAAAACAAAAAGATCGTATCTGTAATAGCTACAGATGTTCCTTTACGGGTTGTTCGTTTTACTTCTTGCCACTTCCCCAGAAATTGGTCCATTGCATACCTGGGGCCAGGCTGCTGTGTCTGTTTGTTTTTACTGACATCAATGGGTTGCGCACCTTTTCGTTTTACTTTTTGTGCACTGCTACATAAGGAGATGAAGAGTAAAGCTGTTGAAATGAAGCAGATGTGTTTCATGCGTTCTGTTTTTTGTTTCATGATCGCTAAAGCGCGTGCCTAAGACACATTTGCGGTTGGGGACTGCAAATCGTTTTGGCTTCCAATGCGATCAACTTGGCGGTTAAGTCAGTCAGAAAGGTACATCATTTTTTTGCGTATTCAAAGAATGCGAACATACAATCCGCGATCAATAATCGCGTGTAATCAGGAACTTATTCCGTTCAATCACTTTGCTGTTTTCCATAAGTTCAAAAAAGTACCAACCCGATTTCAGAAAATTGACTTTGTCCAGTAAGAGTTGCGGGGCTTCAATTTTTGGTATGTTAAACAGAGTTTGACCCTCTTCGTTCATAAATCGAATGCTGTATTGTTTAATAAGAGCATCCGGTAATTGAATAACTACATTTCCATCATTTCCCGTAAAAATAAAGGTGGAGGGTTCCCATTGTTTTCGTGGAGGGACAGACGGTGGCGGGTTAATCTCCTCCTTGGGTAAAACCGGAGCGGTCGTTGCCGGGAGTGTAGGATGGAGTGCGGGTTTCTGTACCACAAACGTATCTTCTAATGGTCGTTGTGCAGCGGTAAAGATATAATTGACGCCTTCAAAAAGGATAAAAATCCGGTAGTAGCTACTGTCGTTTTTTGCTGTTTTGTCAATATGGCTGTATGATTTGGCCAATGGATTTGAGGCAGAATGAATCGTGACGAAATTTCGGTTGTTTTCTTTTGATCGCTGGATGTTGATTTGTGCGGCATATTTAAAGGTGCTGTGCCAACTGATTGTAATGATTCCATTTTTCTTGAGAACCGAAAAATTGGGCAAGGTGTCGTTTAGCGCCCTTCCCTTTGATGTTAAGAATAAAACGGATAGAATCAGAATGACATATTTCATGAGTCGTATTTAATGTTGTTCAATTGTTTACGGTAGTTATCATTGATCGGATTCGTAAGAGTCCTTAATTAAGAAATTCCCTAAACCAATCCATGATACTGATAAGGAGCAAAGATACTGTCTGTTAATAGCAAAGTGCGCCTCTTGGTAGAGAATCGTTACCCTGGAGTCCACCGGTATGCAACACAAGTAGGTTGCTGTTTTCCGGAAATGGGTTTGTTTCAAGTAAATGCGTTACTGCATGCATGACTTTGCCGGTGTAAACAAAATCGGTAGGGATATTTGTTTCCTTGTAAAACGTGTTCATAAAATTCAGCAGTGTTGTATCCTTTTTTGCATATCCGTTTAAAGCATAGTTGAAGTAAACCTGAAAGGAAGCATTCGAGTGCGTTTTTACATGCTGCCGGAGGAATCCATCTTGTTCTTCAACCGGTATTTTTAAAACCGGAATACCGATACCGGTTTGCTGTTTTTTTAAAGACTGAAGCAGTCCTCTGAAGGTGGTTCCTGTTCCAATTGCACATACGATATGCGTAAACTGATCGGCCCCTTTAATGCGCTGCATTATTTCGGTACAACCTTTTTCCCCGTATGAATTATCGCCTCCTTCCGGAACAAAATATAAATCAGTATGGCGCTGGATCTTTTCCAGTACCAGTTGATCTGTTTGGTTAAAATGCTTGCGATCAATGGGTATAAGCTCCATGCCATTTTCAGAGCAAAAGCGCAATGAGTGATTGAGTGGGTTGGGAAGTTCGCCTCTTATGAGACCGATGGATCTCATACCGGCTTCTTTACAGGCATATGCTGTTGCCACCAAATGATTGGAAAAGCATCCACCCATGGTTATGATTCCGGATTTTTGCTCCAGTATGGCCTGTTGAAGATTGTAAAACAACTTGAAGCTTTTGTTTCCGGAAACAACCGGGTGCAACAGGTCGAGACGCGCAACTGTTAACGGGGTTTTCTGTCCCGAATTCAAGCTCCAGGTTACTTGATCCAAACGGATTTCTTTCGCTCTTGTTGTCATGATGCGGAATGTTATTGTTTCTTATCTTCGCTGCATTCAAAAATACGAATGTATGCAACCAACCTTACTGATCTTAGCCGCCGGAATGGCCAGTCGTTACGGAAGTATGAAACAAATACAAGGATTTGGTCCCAATAACGAGACTATAATGGATTATTCCATTTACGACGCCATACGTGCCGGATTTGGCAAAGTGGTCTTTATTATCCGCAAAGACTTTGCAGATCAGTTTAAGGAGATTTTTGAGCCGAAACTCAAGGGCAAAATTGCTGTCGATTACGTTTATCAGGAATTGACTTCCTATACAGAGGGATATAACATTCCCGAAACACGTGTAAAGCCCTGGGGCACGGCTCATGCTGTGTTGTGTGCAGAACAAAATATAAAAGAGCCATTTGCTGTCATTAATGCAGATGATTTCTACGGACGTGATGCTTTTGAAAAAGCAGCTTCCTTTTTAAAGAATGAATGCAGTGTTCAGAAGTATGCAATCATTGGTTATGATTTATCAAAAACACTCAGCGAAAATGGTACGGTCAGCAGAGGAGTATGCGAAGTAGACGCCAATCAAAATTTGACCAGTATTACGGAGCGTACAAAGATTTACGGAGAAGGCAATAAGATTTATTATGAAGATGCAATCGGGAAGCATGAAGTGCCGTTTCATTCAAGTGTTTCGATGAATTTCTGGTGTTTTGATGATTCTGTGTTTGAGCTTTCCAAAGAATTGTTCCGTGCGTTTTTACAGGCACAAGGAAGTGAAGAGAAATCGGAATTTTTTATTCCATTGGTAGCAGATTCGTTTATTAAACAAAATAAAGGAGTCATCAAAGTGGTGCCCACCTCTGCTCAATGGTTTGGGGTTACCTATAAAGAAGACGCCCCCTCTGTTCAGAAAAGTATCGATGATCTGATTGCATCAGGGGCGTATCCAAAAAGCTTGTGGAACGAATAAAGAATTATTTTTTTCTGAATTCTTTGTAACGGTTGATCAGTGCATTGGTGGAACTGTCGTGTGATTGCACGATGCTTCCAGCTTTCAATTCAGGCAGAATTTTATTGGCAAGTTGTTTTCCCAATTCAACACCCCATTGATCAAAACTGAACACATTCCAGATGATTCCCTGAACAAAGATTTTGTGTTCATACAGGGCAATCAACTGGCCTAACGAGAAGGGCGTAACAGATTTCAGTAAAATTGAATTTGTAGGCCGATTACCCTCAAATATTTTATATGGCACCAGGTCCTCTTTTGTGCCTTCTGCAAGGACTTCCTCTCTGGTTTTGCCATTCATCAGGGCTTCTGTCTGGGCAAAGAAATTACTCATCAATTTATCGTGATGATCACCCACCGGATTGTGACTGATTGCCGGTGCAATAAAATCACAGGGAATCAGGTGCGTTCCCTGATGAATTAATTGATAAAAAGAATGCTGACCATTGGTGCCCGGTTCGCCCCAAATGATGGGTCCGGTTGCGTACGAAACCAGGTTTCCTGCTCGATCAACCGACTTGCCGTTACTTTCCATATCGCCTTGTTGCAAATAGGCAGCAAAACGATGCAGGTATTGATCGTAGGGGAGGATGGCATGGCTGCTTGCTCCAAAGAAATTGGTATACCAGATCCCCAGGAGCGCCATGATTGCCGGGATGTTGTTTTCGATAGGCTCGGTTTTAAAATGCTGATCGGTATCGTGAGCGCCCTTTAAGAGTTGTTCAAAATGATCGTATCCAATGGTTAGCGCAATGGAAAGTCCAATGGCACTCCACAATGAATATCGGCCTCCGACCCAGTCCCAGAATTCAAACATATTAGCTTGATCGATTCCGAATTGTACAACCTCTTTTTCATTGGTTGAAAGGGCTGCAAAGTGTTTGGCAATATGTTCAGGATCGCCGGCTTGTTGCAGAAACCAGTTTCTTGCGGTATGCGCATTGGTCATGGTTTCCTGCGTAGTAAAGGTTTTGGAGGCGATTAAAAATAGAGTTTGTTCGGGCGTTACTTTCTTCAGGATTTCACTGATATGTGTGCCGTCAACATTGGAAACAAAAAAAGTTTGAATTCCCTCTACCCAGTATGGTTTCAAAGCCTCCGTAACCATTACAGGACCAAGATCACTGCCACCGATTCCGATGTTTACGATGTAACGGATCCGCTTACCGGTATAGCCCTTCCAGTTGCCGGAATGTATGTTTTCACAAAAGGCTTTCATTTGTCCCAATACTTTTTGAATACCGGGCATGATATCGTTGCCATCCACCTGGATGGATGTATTTGAAAAATTGCGCAACGCCGTATGGAGTACAGAGCGGTTCTCGGTTTGATTGATTTTTGCGCCGGAAAACATGGACTGGATTGCAGATTCCAATCCGGTTTCCTGAGCCAGACGGGTCAGTAACTGAACAGTTTCCTTTGTTATGATATTTTTGGAATAATCGAATATCAGATCTTTCATTTCAAGACAGAAATGTTCGGCTCTTTTCGGGTCTTCCTGAAACAGGGTCCGTAGATGTGTTTTTTTAATTTCCGCTGCATGGTCGGTGAGTTGTGCCCATGCTTTAGTGGTCGTAGGATCAATTGCTGGTAACATAAATTTAATTTAGTCGTTCGATTGTTTGTAGTTGGTCTATTTGAAGTTGTTCCTGTAATGCTTCAAGGTTCTGGAATTTCATTTCTGCCCTTAAAAAATGATGGATCCATACTTGAAGATGGCGACCGTAAATGTCTTCGTTGAAATCAAAAAGATGGACTTCAATCATACGGTTCGTGCCATCAATCGTAGGCCTTGTTCCAATATTCATCATTCCTTTTAAGACACGGGCATCGCCTTCCAGTTGTGCCGTAACCGTATAAACTCCATTGCCCGGTATCAGTTTGTCCGAGTCGGTTATTTGCAGGTTGGCAGTAGGAAACCCGATCGTGCGTCCCAGTTTATTACCTTCGATCACCACTCCTTTGAAGAAGTACGAATAGCCCAGATAGGTGTTGGCGGTATCAATGTTGCCAATCGCCAAAGCCTTACGGATTTTTGTGGAGCTGATGATGGCATCGTTGATGAGTTCTTCATCAATCTCTTTTACCCGGTAATCATAGGCCGATGCGTTGGCTTCGAGCATTTTAAAATCTCCTTCACGATTTCGGCCAAATCGATGGTCGTATCCTATAATGATGGTGGAGGGTTGGAATTTCTGAACCAGAAAATTGCGGATGTATTGATCTGCGGTCAGCTCTGAAAAGGCTTTCGTAAAGGGAACTACAACCAGGTTGCTGATACCATATTGCTTCAGTAAACTGATGCGTTCTTCCAGCGTGGTCAGTTGCTGTAAATTTAAATCCGGATTGATGATTTTTCTTGGATGAGGGTAAAAGGTGATCAATACCGACTCTCCGCCATTCTTTATACTCTCTTTGACGAGTTGTTTGATGATTTCCTGATGCCCCAGATGCACACCATCAAACGTGCCAATGGTGACGACGGCATCAGTGAAGAGCGGTAATGTGTCCAGATTTCTGTAGACTCTCATGAGTTCGTTTAAACGGCTGCAAATCTAATCATTTTGCAGCGTGTTATAAGAACAGTAGTTTTGCATCTCAATTAAACGAACGTATGTCTTTATACAACCAACGTGGGGTTTCGGCTCAAAAGGAAGATGTTCACAATGCCATCCGCAATTTGGATCAGGGACTTTTTCCCAACGCATTCTGTAAGTTATATCCCGATTACCTTGGCGGTGATGCCAATTGGGTCAATGTGACACACGCAGATGGTGCAGGAACCAAAAGCATACTCGCTTACTTATACTGGAAGGAAACCGGAGATATCAGTGTATGGAAAGGAATTGCACAGGATGCCATTGTAATGAATCTGGATGATCTCCTTTGTGTGGGCATCTATGACCAGATCCTTTTTTCCAGCACGGTGGATCGTAACAAAAGTATTATTCCCGGAGCGGTACTGGAGCAAATCATCAATGGTTCTGCTGAATTGTTTGATCAACTGAAATCCTTTGGTGTAAACATTCACTACCTGGGGGGTGAAACGGCCGATGTGGGCGATGTGGTTCGAACCATTGCGGTCAATGGTACCATGACGGCTCGTTGGCCCAAAAACCGTGTCGTGAGCAATGACCGGATCAAAGCGGGGGATGTGATTGTGGGATTTGCGGGTTTCGGACAATGCAATTATGAATCGGCCTACAACAGTGGCCTTGGCAGTAATGGGCTCACAAGCGCCCGTCATGATGTTTTGAGTAAGTTCTATGCAGCTCAATACCCCGAAACCTTTGAACCCAAACTTAAAGAAGAGGTGGTGTACATTGGAAGCCATCGTTTGACCGACAAGGTACAAACCGAACCCAGGAAAGGATCTTCGGTTTCGGTTACGATTGGACAACTTTTATTATCGCCTACCCGAACCTTTGCTCCTGTTCTGAAAAAAATACTTGAACATCATTTCGACGCAGTGCACGGATTGGTTCATTGCAGTGGAGGCGGACAAACAAAATGTTTAAAGTACCTTCCCGGACCCATGCGGATTGTCAAAGACAATTTATTTACGCCTCCCATCGTTTTTAATTTAATACAGGAAGCGTCGGGTGCAGATGCCCGTGAAATGTATCAGGTGTTCAATATGGGAACCCGATTGGAGTTGTTTACCGATGCACAACATGCGGATACGTTCATTCGTATCGCTCAGGAATTTGGAGTGGATGCTCAGATCGTCGGACGCGTAGAACCTTCCGATAAAAAAGAATTGATCATTGCGAATGCAAACGGAGAAGTGGTTTTTTAATGTGAAATGCGATTATTTTTGTTCAAACAAGCAATATGGCACCCATTGTAGAATTAAGAAACGTCAATATATACCAAAGTGGTAATCTCATACTCAGTAATGTCAATTTAACCGTAAATCAGGGTGAATTTGTTTATCTGGTTGGGAAGACCGGAACAGGGAAGTCGTCATTACTGAAAACACTCTACGGCGAGTTATTGCTTGAAGAAGGTGAAGGAACCGTTGCCGGATTCAATCTCAAGGAAATGAATTGGAAAAAAGTACCTTTTCTAAGACGTAGTTTGGGAGTGGTGTTTCAGGATTTTCAATTGCTTACCGATCGTACGGTTCACGATAATTTGAAATTTGTTTTAAAAGCCACAGGGTGGACCGATGAAAATCTGATGGAAGAAAAAATCAATGATGTTCTCGATAAAGTGGGTTTGAAATCAAAAGGGTTTAAGATGCCTTTTGAAATGAGTGGGGGCGAACAACAGCGTGTTGATATTGCAAGGGCTTTGTTGAATTCTCCCAAATTGATATTGGCAGATGAACCAACCGGTAACCTGGATCCGGAAACCAGTGATGAAATCATGCGACTATTACTCCAGGTCTCAAAAGATTACAACACGGCCGTTATCATGGCAACCCACGACTTTATGGTGATTCAAAAATTCAATGCCCGTACATTAAAAACTGAAAACGGGAAAGTGATCGACAACGTTACCATAACCAACTGATCAGCTTTTTTGCATGTTCTTCATTGTTGAAATGTGTTGCTAATAGTTGCTCCCGCAAAGCAATATCCTGCATCGAAAAGTTTTTGTGAAACAGACGATAGGTGTGGTATTTAATTTCTTTGGGGTTATTCGCGAGTTGACAACCTTTCTCAAGTCCTGTTCCATCAATCATTTCCTGGTTGACAATTACGTGTCGACCCTTAAACAGGGCATTCAAAAGTTTCAGTTTGATGCCGGAGTTCGTAAAGGAAGGGAGTAAATGCACCTGAGCTTTTTGAATGAGATCGTTGAGTTCTGCTTCCTGCGGATTTTCGACCAGACAAATGTAGGGTTTGCTATGCGACAAATGTTTCAGGCGCTCGGATGGATTCTTTCCCGCGATCACAAAAGGAATTTCAAGGTCGTTGAAGATTTTTTCAATAAGCCAGATCGCAACTTTCTCGTTTTCGGCAACCGAGAGATTCCCATGATATAGTACAAAAGTTCCCTGACCTTCTTTTGAAGTCACTTTCTGATTGGGGAAAAATACAGGAAGAAAATGAGTGTCTTTGGCAAGGAATTGCTTTCGGTAGATCTGCTCATCTTTTTTTGAAACAGTAACAATGGTTGCCAGGTTGGCGATTTCCTTTTCGAACCGTTTCAGCAACCGGCTTTCATGTTTGAAATAAGCTTTTTTTACCATCGAAGATTCCCATTTGCATAAATGGTTATAGTATTCGAATTCCACATTATGCAAACGTAACAGTACACGCCTGTTTTTTAATAATCCTGCATGCAAGCCGTAACAGCAATGGACACCCTCCAGCAATACCGGATGCTTGTCTTTCGCTAAACGTTCCCAAAGAGTTGCATCATTACGCGATGCAACGATGTAAGGTATACTGAGCGAAAATCCTTTGTGTCCTTCTTTTCTGGGATAATAATTAACCTCTTCGCAATACTTTAATAATTCTTGTTGCTCTCCTCTGCCGTATTCGAAACAATGTAAATGAATGCGAATTCCTTGTTCCTTTAACGCAACGAGTTTGTAAAAAAGATCAAATACACCTCCATAGTCAACGGGGTAGGGTACGTCCAATGCAACAATATGCAGATGCTTATCCAAAGACTGAAGCATAAAATTGTGATAGCTTTTTTTGTTCCACTTGCCAATTTAAAGATTGTTGAGCGATCAAACAATTTGATTTGAGTTGCTGATACCGTTCCGGGTTGCTCAGTAATTCTTGCATGCCTTCAACAATTGAATTAGTATTAGTATCCTCAATCATGATTGCGATATCATATTGGGCATTGATGGCTTGATAGGCCGGGTAATTGACGCAAATCTGCGGTATTCCGGCATGGATGTAATCAAAAAACCGGTTTGCCAGTGAGTAATAGTTGCTCAGTCCATTGTTTTCAAAAAGCGTGAGACCGGCAAAGGCCAAAGGACTTAGTTGATGCAGCACTTCCGGTTGCAGTTTGCCGGTTAAAATTACTTTTTGTTCCAGTTTGTGTTTCGCAATCAGAGCTTTTGTTTGTTCAAAATAATTGCCATCGCCCACAATAATCATTTGAGCGGATGTGTTTTTCATTGCAGGTATCAGGGTTTCAAAACTGCGCCCCTGATTGACGGCTCCCTGGTAGATAAAATGACGGCTTTCCTGTAAACGATCACGGAGGACTTTCTGTGCGTCCGGTATCGTTGCCTGATGTTGTTCGTTGCTTTTCAAAAAAGGTACATTTCGTATCACTTCATAGTTTACGCCATAGATCCGCTTAAATTCTTCGGCAATGGGAGTACAAACGGTGTAGCCTTTAGGGAATTGCGGAACCGCCAATTGTTCGATGCGTTTCCAGAATTTGTAACGGGAGTGGCGTGTTACAATTTCTTTCATTTCACAAAAAAGCTCATGCGCATCGTACACACGTTTTGTTTTTTTGAGTTTTGAAACCAACAAGACGGGTAAAATGGTGTCCAGATCAATTGCACAAAGGCAGTCTGCCTGTTTTATCCATAGATAGAAAAAAAGCCGAATGTTGTATTCGATGTAAAAAAGAGGTCCTTTTTTGAAAAAGCAAAACAATCTTTTTTGCGTAAATGGCTGGTTTTTAATCGGTAAGGATTTTTTTAGCGAAAATCCAACCAGAGAAACTTGGTACCCTTCCTGTGTAAGTGAGGTGCAGATCCGAATCATTCTTTGATCGTAGGTCAGGTCGTTCGTAACAGTACAAATGATTTTTCTCAAAGACCGATTTTGCGCAAATTTCATCAATTCCGGTCGCTTTTCAGAAAAATCTCCACCTTATTTTGTATGTTTTTTTTAAAAAACCTTACCTTTGCCGCCACTTTATTGAGATGTAATCTTTGGATGTAATTTAAAAAAATTGAGATGTCAGTATTAACAAAAGAAAAAAAAGCAAACATTTTTGAAACCTACGGCGGTAAAGCGACCAATACCGGTTCCATCGAAGCACAGGTTGCACTGCTTACAGAACGGATCTTGCACATTTCCGGGCACATTAAGGGAAATAAAAAAGATTTCTCCTCAAATCGTGGTCTGGTGCAATTAGTTAGCAAACGTAAGCGCTTGCTTTCTTACCTCAGCAAAACAGATCTGCAAGGCTACCGTGCATTAATTGAGAAATTAGGACTCCGTAAATAAGTACGGCTATGAATAATTAAGTATTCCCAACTGATTGTTTTACGGTTGGGAATACTTTTTTGCATACGTATACGATCATTTATTCACCCGTTGATGCCTGACGAACGTAAAACGATTGCACTGTTTGTTTTGCATCAAGTTTAATTCATTTAATATGTTATCACAACCAATCAGTAAATCATTTGATCTTGGTGAAGGACGAATTGTAACCATTGAAACCGGAAAATTAGCGCGTCAGGCAGATGGTGCTGTAACGGTTCGCCAGGGAAATTGCATTTTGCTTGCAACAGTTGTTGCCAATAAAGAACCCAGAGAAGGACAGGACTTTTTCCCTCTTTCGGTAGACTATCAGGAAAAGTTTGCTTCTGCAGGACGTATACCGGGTTCATTTTTCAAACGTGAAGCGAGATTAAACGATTATGAAATTCTGACCAGCCGTCTGGTCGATCGTGCCTTAAGACCTCTGTTCCCCGAAGATTATTTTTGTGACGTACAGGTGTTAATCAGCCTTGTTTCTTCCGATCCTGAAATCATGCCCGATGCCTTGGCTTGTTTGGCAGCGTCTTCAGCACTTGCTGTATCAGATATTCCGATTAAAGAAATCATTTCAGAGGTTCGCATCGCCGTTGTAGATGGTCAAACCATTATCAATCCTACGCGTTCACAACTTGCGCTTGCTACATCTGAATTCATCATTGCCGCAACCGAAAAGAACCTGATGATGGTGGAAGGTGAAGCGAAAGAGTGCAGTGAAGAAGATCTGGTCAATGCGCTTGCTGTAGCGCACGATGCCATTCGTGTACAGATTCAGGCACAAAAGGAATTGCGTGCTGCTGTTGGTATCACCACCAAGCGCGATTATCCCAAACCCGATGCACATGATGAAATTCATCAGAAAGTTATCGCACTGGCTAAAGAAAAAATCTATGCTATTTCCAAAGGCGGTACTTCCAAGGCGGATCGCAGTCTGGCTTTTGATACACTGAAAAAAGAAGTTGTTGCAAGTTTTGGCGAAGAAGTAACCGATAAAGAAAAAAAGCTTGCCAAGAAATATTTTGAAGATCTGAAGTGGGAGGTTGTTCGGGATATGATTCTCGAAGACAGGGTGCGTCTCGACGGTAGAAAACTGGATCAGGTTCGTCCGCTGGCTATGGAAATTGAGCCGCTTCCAACTCCGCATGGTTCTTCTTTGTTTACCCGTGGAGAAACGCAGTCTTTAACTACAGTAACACTTGGTACCAAACTCGATGAGTTGCTGGTAGAAAGTGCGGCTACGAGTGAATACAGCAAATTTATATTGCATTACAATTTCCCTCCTTTCTCTACCGGTGAAGTGAAACCGATGCGCGGTCCCGGTCGTCGTGAAGTAGGACATGGAAACCTGGCTCTTCGTTCTTTGCGTCAAATGATGCCCGGAAGTGAATATCCTTACACCGTTCGTGTTGTAAGCGACATTCTGGAGTCGAACGGGTCTTCTTCTATGGCAACTGTTTGTGCGGGTTCTCTTGCGCTCATGGATGCCGGTGTTCCTGTTGCAAAACATGTAAGTGGTGTTGCGATGGGCTTGATTACCCGGGGCGATGGTAAATATGCTATCTTAACCGATATCCTGGGTGATGAGGATCATTTGGGCGATATGGACTTTAAAGTTACCGGAACACGTGAAGGTATCTGTGGTGTTCAAATGGACATCAAAGTTGATGGGTTGAGCATGGATGTCATGCGCGAAGCATTGGAACAGGCTCGTAAAGGCAGATTGCATATTCTTGATGCAATGTATGAATGCATAACCGAAGCGCGTCCGGAAGTGAAGCCACATGCTCCGCGAATGGAAAAACTGTTTATCGACAAGGAGTTTATTGGAGCAGTGATCGGACCACAAGGAAAAGTGATTCAGGAAATTCAACGCGAAACCGGTACTACAATCACAATTGAAGAAATCGGCAACTACGGTGAAGTAAGTGTGTTCTCACCTGCAAAAGAAGGTCTGGATAAAGCCGTTGCCTGGATCAAGGGTATTGTTGCTGTTCCGGAAGTGGGATCGGTTTACGAAGCAACTGTTAAAAGCATCAAGGAATTTGGAGCATTTGTGGAATTCCTGCCACGTAAAGAAGGATTGCTGCACATCAGCGAAATCAGCTGGAAGCGTCTCGATAGCATGGAAGGAATCTTTAAGCCCGGCGATGTTGTTAAGGTGAAACTGATTGGTATTGATCATAAAACCGGTAAATTCAAATTGAGCCGTAAAGCACTCATGCCGAAACCGGAAAATGCAAGCCCGCGTCCTCCCCGTCAGGACGAAGAGCAACAAGCCTGATACGGTCATCATATTCTAAACCAAGGTCTGTAATTTTGCAGACCTTTTTTCATAACATTATGGACAATTATATCCAGATTCAATTTTCGGGTGTCAATGCAACGGATGTTGAACTACTGATCGCCTTATTGAGTGAAGCAGGCTTCGATGGCTTCGAGGAAGCGGACCAGCAATTAGATGCGTACGTTCCTGAAAAGGATTACGATCCTTCCATACTGAAGCAACTACCCGAATCCTTGTATAATTCCTGTACAATGACGGTGATACCGCCCCGTAACTGGAATGAAGAATGGGAACAGCAGTATCAACCGGTAACCGTTGACGATTTCGTATCCATAAGGGCACATTTCCATGCACCCATTCCGGCGATGCAATATGAAATTGTGATTACACCTAAAATGAGCTTTGGAACAGGACATCATGCTACCACCTGGCAAATGATGAAACACATGCAAACAATAGATTTGCTTGAAAAAAAGGTGTTTGATTTCGGAACCGGAACAGGTGTTTTGGCCATACTGGCGGAGAAATGTGGTGCTGCAGCTGTATTGGCGGTAGACTATGACGACTGGTGCATTGAAAATACCACCGAGAATTTAGAACGTAATCGATCTCAAAAGATCATCATCCAAAAAGGAGATGCCCCTCCTTCAAATGGGGCTTTTGATGTGATTCTGGCAAACATCAACCGACATATTTTACTCCAAAACATGAAGCAACTCTCCGGGGTATTACGGAACGAAGGCTATTTGTTAATCAGCGGATTTTATGTTGACGAAAATCCGCTGTTAACGGAGGCGGCACAATCTGAAGGATTGCATCTTGTTAAAGCGACAGAACGTCAAAACTGGAGTGCATTGTTATTTCAAAAGAAGTCCGAAAAATGAATGGTGCCACGCTTGTTGCAATCGCCTATCTGTTAGGTTCCATTCCAACAGCCGTTTGGATCAGCAGGCTATTTTTTGGAATAGACATCCGTGAACATGGTAGTAAGAATATGGGTGCTTCCAATACGTTTCGTGTACTGGGATCATTCTGGGGTGTCGTTGTGTTGTTGATTGATATGGGAAAGGGTATAGCCGCTGTACAGTTGTATCGCTGGTTACAGAGTTCTACCTGGATGTCGCAGGAAATACATTTCTGGCAATTGGTTCTGGGACTCACGGCGGTTTTGGGGCATATTCTTCCCGTTTTTGCAGGATTTAAAGGAGGCAAGGGCGTTGCTACGTTGTTTGGTGTGGTTATTGCGATTCAACCCTGGATTGCGCTGATAAGTGTGCTTTCGTTTCTTTTAGTGGTTACACTCACACGCTATATTTCACTGGGATCCATTGCAGGTGTTCTGGTTTTTTTGGGATGTGTGTTGTTTGTTTTCAAGGAAGAGAATATTTTTATTCGGTGGTTTTCCGGTATTTCTGCTTTGGTTGTTGTTTTCATGCATCGGTCGAATTTGGCAAGACTTGTAAAAGGGACAGAAAACAAATTCAGATTCAAAAACAGGCACAAAAGAGATTAACCGGCTTATCTTTCGGCATTCTGGTATATGAATTGAACTACGATCTTAAACTTATATGATGAAATTCCTATTTTCTTTTATTCTTTGTTCAGGTTTACTGGTTGTTTCCTGCAGCAGAAATCAAGTTACCGGCCGTAAGCAAATGGCTTTTTTGCCGGAGTCTGAATTGCAAAAAATGGCAGGGGAACAGTACCTTCAGTTTTTATCGAAAAGTAAAATTTTACAGGTTACAGTTAACAAGGACGCCGAAATGGTACGTAGAGTAGGGACACGCATCGCGTATGCCATTACAAAATACTACGACCAACAAGGTAAATCTTCGATCATGGATGGCTATCAGTGGGCGTTTAATCTGATTGATGAAAACCAAGTCAATGCCTGGTGTATGCCGGGAGGTAAAGTAGTCGTGTATACCGGAATTTTACCTGTAACCAGAAATGAAGCGGCTCTTGCAGTGGTGATGGGACATGAAATTGCACATGCGATTGCCAAACATGGTAATGAACGGATGAGTCAGGGTATGATCCAGCAACTTGGCGGTACCGTTTTATCGGTTGCATTGTCGAGCAAGCCGGCCGAAACACAAAACCTGTTTTTGCAAGCCTATGGCGTGGGCTCTACCGTTTTGGGCACCTTGCCTTTTTCCAGAAAGCAGGAGTTGGAAGCCGATCGTTTCGGTCTGATTTTTGCCGCAATGGCCGGGTACAATCCAAACGAAGCGGTTCCATTTTGGCAACGAATGGCTCAGATTGGCGGCGGTCAAAAGCCACCGGAACTTTTGAGTACACATCCCTCTGATGAAACCCGCATCCAAAAAATGAAAGGATATGTACAGGAGGCGTTAACTTATTACAAGCCGGCAACTAAGTGATTTTTATTAGGCAGGGATCCGTTGTCCTCAAAGGACGTGTCTTTGTTTAAACCCTTTAAAATATTTGCACAAATAGTATAAACGCTGGGGAAAATTGACTACCTTTGCATTCCGGTTTTAGTTCTCATCAAAATTTCAATTTGGCATGTCTATTTCCCTTTTGGAAAAACTCCAATTAAACGACGAAAAGAACTTATTGATTCAAGGATTGCCATCCAGCATCGAAAAGCAATTTGTAAAATTGTCTTTTTCCAAAAACGTAACTCCCTTACTTCGTTCCAAAAAAATCGATTTTGCACTGGTGTTTGCCATCAATCAAAATCAATTGAATGGAATACTTAAAGAAGTGTTGCCGGCATTAAACCATCATGCCAAATTTTGGATCGCTTATCCCAAAACGGCTTCCAAAATCGTTAGCGATTTGAACCGCTGCGGTAATTGGGATTTTGTGTGTCAATGTGGTTTTGAAACGTCGGATGAAGTGGTTCTGGATCATGTGTGGACTGCTCAACGTTTTGAACGTCCCGTTATCGAGGCACCTGTAAAGGCAACACGCACCAGAAGAACCGGCCGACTCACACCCGCCGAAGCGTAAGCTTACTTTTGTTCCACTGTTTTCAAGTTGATTTGTTCGTTCCTTGCATACAGCATGCGAATCTTCCTTCGTTTGAGCCGTATAAACGCATTTTAACGATTTTATTTATCTGTTCCCTGCCTTAGGATTCTTAGTTTTGTCATTATGAACTGGAAATACAATCATCCGTTGAAAAATGGATTCACCTTCCTGGTGTGTTTGTTCATACTTGTTGGAGCATCCGTATTACTGATCTGGGACAAATCAACAACGTTCCTCTTATTAAATCAACAGCATTCATTTATTGGAGACGTTGCACTCAAATACCTCACGCATGTTGGTGATGGTTTGTTTATGATTGGATTGGGTATTGTGCTTCTGGGTTTAGGAAAACGAAAACTAGGGGTCTTGATGCTTCTTACATTTTTACTTTCCGGACTGTTTGTTCAGATCATCAAACACTCGAATCCTTCACCAAGGCCGGGATTGTATTTTTCAAAGTCTGAACACATCCATTGTGTAGACGGAAACCTGTTAAAAGGCAGTAACAGTTTTCCCAGCGGACATACCACAACAGCGTTTGCCTTGTTTGCGCTGCTGGCTTTTGCAACACGAAATGTCTATTGGCAAATTGCCTGCTTCCTGGGGGCACTTCTGATCGGGTATTCACGTATTTATCTGGGGCAGCATTTTTTGGCCGATGTTTTAACCGGTGCGGTCGTGGGAACAGCAACGGCCTATTTATTGAACTGGTTGTTGCGGAACAAAGAGTGGGATTCCTGATCGCTTTACTTTAAAATGACCGTTCCTAATTCGCGCGTAAGTTGGGATTCAAGCGATTTCAGATGTTGATGTGTTTTAATTAGAAGGGTGAGTTGCGATGCGTCTTTCACCTGTTCCAATTCGCGTTGGTTTTCATCGATCATGCCTTTGATCTTTCTTAATTTTAAAAAGATCAATACAGATTGCACTTCTGCAAGGTATTGTTGCTCGCGGGTTATAACATCAATGTCATAGACTTCTTTCCACTTCGTACTTATTTCATGTCTGATTTCGGTAAGACCTACTACGGTTTGACTGATCGATGAATCCTCATGGAATAAAAAGTTTTTCATGGTGGGTTCCAATCCTTCGTCCAGCCATTGTTTATACACGTTCATGATTTTTTTCAAATCAGGATTGCTGACCATATCCCATTCATCACCTTCCGCCAAAATGTGTTGTGCAACAGAGAGCGTTTCGTCCCATGGCAAATTTCCAAAATCCATTAAGCAACGAATCAATTCTTTTTCGTGTATTTCATCTTTGGTAAATAAAGCCAGCGTTTCATCGGTGACCGATGTCTCGTTTGTTTTGGGGGGGGGAACGGGCGTATTGACTTTTTGCTCCTGTTTCGAAACACGTTCGCGGATCAATTTGTTGACCAATGCATGAAGTCCCGATTCGTCAATACGAAGCAGTTGTGCGCTTTGACGGATATAATCCTGTTGCCTGGTAAAGTCCTCAACCTTGTTCATGCGGCTGATGCTTTCGGCAATCGTTTGAACGACAACCGATTTTTTTGCCGAGTCGTCACCGGCATCCTTTAATAAGACTTCGAGTTGAAAAAGGATAACATCTTTTTTGTTTTGCTGAATGAATTGAATGAATGCAGCAGTACCTACTTTATGGACATAGCTATCCGGATCTTCATTGTCCGGAATCAGTACCAATTTTACATTTAAGCCTTCTTCAAGAGCCAGGTCCAGACCTCGCATCGCAGCTTTTACGCCGGCCGCATCACCATCATATAAAATGGTGAGATTGCCGGTGTATTTTTTGATTAACCGCAGTTGATCCGGAGTTAACGAAGTGCCTCCGCTGGCAACTACATGTTCGATACCGGCCTGATGCAGTGCAATAACATCCGTGTATCCTTCTACCAGTAAACATTCGTCGTTTTTGTCGATGGCTTGTCTTGCAAAGTAGGAGCCATAAAGAATACGGCTCTTGATGTAAAGATCATTCTCAGGTGTATTGATGTATTTGGGCGCATGTTCTTTTTTGCCAATGATACGCGCGCCAAAACCAATGATTTTACCTGTTTGATTGTGAATCGGAAAGATGATCCGCTCACGGTAATTATCCAGTAATATCCCTTGTCGCTCCGTTACAAGTCCGGTTTTTAACAACAACTCGGGATTGAATTGTTGTTGAACGGCTTCTTTACTGAATGCATCTTTTTGGCTGGGGGAATAGCCCAGTTGAAACTTCTGTATGATGTCTTCCCTGAAGCCGCGTTCTTTCAGATAACTGAGTGCAATGGTTTGGCCTTCTTCTGTCTCAGTCAGTTGTTGTGTAAAATATTTTTGAGCGAATCCGTTGATGATGAACAGACTGTCCGATGTCTGGCGCTGCTGCAGCGCTTCCGGACTGGCATAGGTTTCTTCGATTTCAACATTGTATTTCGCGGCCAGCCACTTTAAAGCATCCGTGTAGGAATATTTTTCGTGTTCCATCAAAAAGCTGATGGTGTTTCCACTTTTACCGCATCCAAAACATTTGTAGATTTCTTTCGATGGAGAAACCGTAAAGGAAGGTGTTTTTTCGTTGTGAAAAGGACACAGTCCCAGATAGTTAGCGCCTCTTTTTTTCAGCTTAATAAACCCTCCAACAATTTCAATAATGTCAATACGGGATAGAATTTGCTGTATGGTTGATTGACTGATCATGAAGGGGGAGCAATTTACGAAATTTGGCACCAAGTCGTGTTTTAAGGGAAGAGGAAATTCCGGCCGATGAGGATCGAATGCCGGAATCGGATTCTTTTGTAGATTTGCAATCTATGACACAGGAAAAATTAAATGATATAAGGGACCGTATTCTCGTCCTGAGGAGGTTTCTTTGACGTCGAGAGCCGACAACATAAAATAGCAGAAGACAAGCAACTTTCACTCAGTCCCGGTTTTTGGGACGACAATAAGCGTGCAACAGAGATTCTCAAAGAAATCAAGAATAACGAGTATTGGATTGAATTATACAATGCAACCAATACCGCAGTAGAAGACTTTGCTGTGCTTTTTGAGTTCTGGAAAGCAGGTGATGCAACCGAGGAAGAGACCCAGGAAGCCTATAACAAAGCAATCGCTGCCATTGAAGATGCGGAGTTTAAAAGCACGTTGAACCAGCCGGAAGATGAATTATCGGCTGTTTTGCAAATCAATTCCGGTGCCGGCGGCACAGAAAGTCAGGACTGGGCCCAGATTCTTGCGCGCATGTATCGTATGTACGGCGAAAAGCAAGGATGGAAAGTGACGGAACTGGATTGGCAGGATGGCGATGGGGCAGGTATTAAAACCTGTACCTATCAGTTTGATGGTCCCTTTGCCTATGGTTTTTTAAAGGCCGAAAGCGGGGTACATCGTTTGGTTCGGATTTCTCCTTTTGACAGCAATGCAAGAAGGCACACTTCTTTTGCAAGCATTTTTGTCTATCCGCTGGTAGACGATACCATTGAAATTGAAATCAAGGACAGTGAAGTAAAAATGGAAACAGCCCGCAGTGGAGGAGCCGGTGGGCAGAATGTAAACAAGGTTGAAACGAAAGTGTTTTTAACGCATATCGCTACCGGAATTACAGTTGTATGTCAAACCGAACGTACACAGCTTGGTAATCGTGAAAAAGCCATGCAGATGCTGAAAAGCCGTTTGTATGAAGAAGAATTGCGCAAACGCAATGAAATGAAAGATGCTGCCAACTCCAACAAGAAAAAAATTGAATGGGGTAGTCAGATACGGAGTTATGTATTTCATCCCTACAAAATGATCAAGGATCATCGTACTGATTACGAAGTAGGGAATGTACAACCTGTAATGGATGGAGAACTGGATGGATTTATTAAGGCCTACTTGATGAGCGAAAAAGAAGCACAGGCCGGTTAATGATGACAGGCACTGGCTCCGAAGCTTTTGTACGATTCTTCTAAACTAAACTTTGCTATATGAATCTTGGTTATTTCAACTACCCCTTGCCGGTAAACGAGCCGGTATTGTCTTATACACCGGCCTCACCCGAAAAAATACGTTTAAAGGAGGTTTTGGCTGAATTGAAACGTACAGAAGCCGATATTCCCATGTACATCGGAGGCAGAGAAGTTCGTACCAATAAAAAGATGGCAATCCATCCGCCGCATGAAATCAATCATACACTGGGCTATTTTCATGCCGGTGAAGAAAAGCATGTTTATCAAGCCATTGAGGCTGCCCTTGCGGTAAAAGAACGCTGGTCGGAAATGAGTTGGGAGAACAGAGCAAATATCTTTTTACGTGCTGCCGATTTGATAGCAACCAAATATCGTCCTTACATAAACGGCACGACCATGTTAGGACAAAGTAAGAATGTATATCAGGCCGAAATTGATGCAGCCTGCGAGCTCATCGACTTTCTTCGGTTTAATGTTCATTTTCTGAGTGAAATTTACAAACAGCAACCTGTAAGCGGATCCGGCATGCACAATCGTATGGAGTATCGCCCATTAGAGGGATTTGTGCTGGCCGTTACGCCCTTTAACTTTACAGCCATTGGAGGGAATTTACCAACCAGTGCAGCTATGTGCGGAAATGTGGTTGTATGGAAATGTGCGAATACACAGGTTTACAGTGCACAAATGTTCATGCGTATTTTAAAAGAAGCCGGATTGCCGGATGGGGTGATCAACCTCATTTATGTCGACGGTCCCACGATCGGGAAGGTTTGCTTTCAACATCCTGATTTTGCAGGTGTACACTTTACGGGCTCAACCGGAGTCTTCAATCACATGTGGGAGACGATCGGTAAAAACACAGGGATTTATAAAACCTATCCACGTATTGTGGGTGAAACCGGAGGGAAAGATTTTGTAATTGCACACAAAAGCGCCCATCCGGATGTTGTGGTTGCTGCATTGCTTCGCGGAGCATTTGAATACCAGGGACAAAAATGTTCGGCTGCATCCAGAGCTTACATCCCATCCAATATTGCCGAAGAAGTCAAAAAGAAATTAATTGCCGGCGTTAAGAGTATGAAAATGGGAACGGTAGAAGATTTCTCTAATTTCATCAATGCCGTTATCGATGAAAAGAGTTTCCTGAAAATTAAAGGATACATCGACAATGCAAGAAAAGATCCCAAAGCAGAAATATGGGTAGGAGGGCGTTGCGATAAACGGGATGGCTATTTCATACAACCTACCGTCATTGAAGCAAAGTCGGCAAAATATGTAACGATGTGTGAGGAACTGTTTGGACCTGTGCTCACGGTGTACGTATACCCTGCAAGCAGCTTTGAAAAAGCGTTGGACCTGGTAGATTCAACCTCTCCCTATGCGCTTACAGGAGCTGTGATTGCACAAGATCGGGAAGCAGTGGAATTGGCGACCCGACGATTGAAAAATGCAGCAGGGAATTTCTACATCAATGATAAGCCCACCGGTGCCGTTGTTGGTCAGCAACCCTTTGGAGGTGCCAGAGCCAGTGGAACCAATGACAAGGCCGGCAGTATGCTGAATCTATACCGTTGGTTGAGTGCCCGTACCATTAAAGAAACTTTCAATCCTCCAACCGATTACAGGTATCCCTTCCTTGCCGAAGAATAAAACGATGAAGAGCTGTAATCCAAACAGCTCTTTTTCATTTAATTGACGATATTGCATTTAGTCATTAATTTTATCCAAATTCAAGCAGTGAAATCAATTCTATCGAAGGAGCAACTGGAATTAACGATACAGCGTCTTGCGCACCAGTTGATCGAGCATCATTATCCTTTTACCGATACCGTTTTTATTGGCTTGCAGCCCAGAGGTATTTATCTGGCCGACCGTATTGTTGCGGAAATACAGGCTTTGTATCCCAACCGTAAGTTAGAATACGGTAAACTAGATATTACCTTTTACAGAGATGATGCGCATAAAGAATTGCACATTGCGAACCAGACAACCATTCGGTTCAGCATCGAAAACAAGAATGTTGTTTTAATCGATGATGTGCTTTATACGGGTCGCACCATTCGTGCTGCGATGGATGCCTTGATCGATTTTGGCCGTCCTTCCAAAGTGGAACTGTGCGTATTGATCGATCGGCGGTTCAACCGGCAACTACCCATTCAGCCGGATTATACGGGAAAAGCCATTGATTCGATTCTTTCCCAAAAAGTTACGGTTGACTGGGATAAGCCTGAAGTTGTATTGTATTGATTAACCCTTTATCTTTGATTTTTAATGCAACTATCCACTCGTCATCTACTCGGCATTAAAGATCTCACAGCTCAGGATATACAACTGATCCTCGATACCGCTGCTCAATTCAAGGAAGTTTTACAACGTCCCATCAAGAAAGTTCCTTCATTAAGGGATGTGACTATTGTGAATTTGTTTTATGAAAATTCAACCCGAACAAGGATTTCTTTTGAATTGGCCGAAAAGCGGCTCAGCGCTGATACCATCAATTTTACCGCCTCCGGTTCTTCTGCAGCCAAGGGCGAGACCTTGCTGGATACCGTAAATAATATTTTGAGCATGAAGGTAGACATGGTGGTCATGCGGCACAGCGCCAGCGGAGCACCACATTTTCTCGCCAAGCACATCCCTGCAGCGATTGTCAATGCCGGAGACGGGATCAATGAACATCCAACACAAGCTTTACTGGATGCATTTTCTATCCGTGAACAACTCGGGTCCCTCGCCGGGAAAAAAGTTGCGATTCTGGGCGATATCATGCACAGTCGGGTTGCCCTTAGTAATATTTACCTGCTCAAGAAAATGGGTGCCGAAGTAACCGTAGCCGGTCCGCCCACACTCATTCCCAAATACCTGCAACAGGCCTTTGGAGTCAATGTTTCCTACAATGTAGCCGAAACCCTGCAATGGTGCGATGTAGCGAATGTGCTGCGCATACAACTGGAGCGCCAGAATCAACCGCTGTTTTCCTCACTGAGGGAATACAATCTCGCTTTTGGTATCAACCGCAAACTGCTCGATTCCTTGCAAAAAGAAATCGTCATTATGCATCCGGGTCCCATCAACAGGGGGGTGGAGTTGGATAGTGATGTGGCCGATAGCAAACAGTCGATCATCCTGCAACAAGTAGAAAACGGTGTTGCTGTAAGGATGGCGGCTTTGTATCTGCTCGCCGGCAAACGATCCGATAATTAGTGCTGCAGGGTGCGTACGATTTTACTTTTGTTGTTTTCGAATGTATTCATGACCATTGCATGGTATGGTCATTTGCGCCATCAGAACATTCCTTTATGGAAAGCGATTTTGGTCAGCTGGCTTATTGCTTTTGTAGAGTATTGTTTGATGATACCCGGCAATCGGATTGGCTATCAAAGCGGATTGTCGGCTTTTCAATTAAAGATGATTCAGGAAGTGCTTACACTCGTTGTCTTTGGTTTTTTTGCCGTTTTTTATTTGCAGGAACCGTTCCATTGGAAATATCTGGTAAGTTTTGCTTTTTTACTGGGGTCGGTTTATTTTATGTTTTGGAAATAGAACGGTTGCCAGCGTTTTCTTAGTCCATTAGCTTCGCGATTTTGCCTCCAGGTCCCGCCATGTAAACCGCATTTCCCTTCTTGGCTTTTTGCACCACATGAAAACTTTGACGCGAGACGTTGATCCAGTTATTTCCTCCGTCACGACTCACATCCACTCCGCTCGTTCCACAGGCAATAAGCCGTTTTTTTGATTGGAATGCAACACAGCTCCTATATCCGAATGGAGGCGTTTGCGGCGTTTGAAACGTTTTCCCGAAATCGGTTGTAAAAACACAAGTTCCTGTTCGCAATGTATCATTGGTGAAGTCGCCGCCTACAATCAGGATTCTTTTTTTGCAGACTGCAATGGAATTGGCACCTGTCGTGGAGGTTCCCTGCTGTACAGGAAGTGTGTGTTTCAGATTCCGGATAAAGAGTCTTGATACCGTTCCTCCTGTTACGAAGAGGGCTTCCCGGCGGTTGTAATGTGTAATATTTGTTCCGCTTGCTGCGAAGAGGACTTCGCCATTAGCTGATGTTGGATAAGCATGTGCAGGTAATCCCCTCCAGGTTGAACCGCCATCAAAT
Source organism: Chitinophagaceae bacterium (assembly GCA_947456025.1). Lineage (GTDB taxonomy): Bacteria > Bacteroidota > Bacteroidia > Chitinophagales > Chitinophagaceae > Lacibacter. The sequence goes on from CANGQQ010000004.1 coordinate 33,374, forward strand.
GTTCGTCTGATGTAAATGGAGCCATGAATCGGGTCGCCAACAACAATGCCGCTTTGCTCATTCCAAAAATACATTGCGTCTAAAAACATACCATCTGTTCTATCCGAAGAAACAAGTTTCCAGCTTGCGCCACCATTTGATGTTTTGAAAATTCGTGCGGGCGACCCGGTAGCCATTAGCACGGCCGTGTGCTCGTCAAACGCTTCAATATCCCTGAAGTCGCTCTGCTCATATCCCTTGACTTGCATCCAGTTCCAGGTTTTTCCTCCATCCAGTGATTTGCCTACCGTACCATTGGATCCACTCACCCAGATCGTTTTGTTGTTGACTACACTCAGTCCGCGAAAAGATACATTTCTGCTGCTGTCGAGCAGAAGCAGTGTTTGTCCCCAAACGCTTGTTTGAAGCACTATCAGTACAATCCCCAGCCATCTTGCTTTCATGCTTCAAAAATAGGGATGTGTGCAATAGCGTTCATACAAAAATGAAGAGACTCATTTTTGAAGATGCTGTGATTACCTAATGCCGAACGCAACTGTTTTAAGGAATAACAAATGAAACGGCAGGAACGGTAGTTGGATTGAGATTCGGAAAGATTCTTAAGCCGGTGTTGGGGTCGAGGTAATCATTAGACTTAAACGAATCGCCATACAACTTCACATAAACCGTTTGTCCAGACTGGAAACCCATACCAATCAGTTCGGTAGTTGTAAAGCCTGTGTTGTTGCTTAAATTGGAGAAGTTGATAACGTTGCTGTAAGCCGTATAATTGGTATTCGATACATCGGGGGTTTTGCCCAAAAAATACCGGACGAAGGCCCGGCTCGAAATTGATGGAGCAGGACTGATCGCGTAATTGAAGCTTACGCCCGGCTCTCCATTCAGGGTGTTGGATTTTACCTCGAGGTTTGTTATGGTTGTAGTAGAGGTCTTACCCATTCCAATCAGCGGTATGTTCGTAATTCCGTCAGCGTTGTTTTGATGTGTTAACCCATAGATGCGAAACGTTCCATAACCGGGTTTTGTAAAACTGAAGTCGTACTGATCGTAAGGGAGGTTTTCGAAACTGAATTTTCCGTTCGCATCCGTGGTCGTACTTGTATTAGGTAAACTGGTGATGGTAACTGTAAATCCTTCTCGGTCAGTTGTTGAAACTAATTTATCATCCCATGTTTGAATGGTCCCGGCAATTTTACCGGATAGCGGGGTGGTCTTGTCTTCTTTTTTACAACCGGTTGAGAGCGTAAGAAGCAAGAAGGAAATAAAAAATAAGTTGAACAACGGATGATGACGCATGAGGTAAATGAATTATATCCCCGAAATTAGTGCGTAATCACTTGTATTCATCTTAAATCGCTTCCAATATCTGACAAATAAGAATAAAGGATTATTTTCAGAAAGTAAGAATGACTATTCAGTTGTGGAGTCGATTTTTTTTATCAGGGTGCCAGTTTAACCCGAACGGCATTCGCTCCTTTGGGTCCCATTTCAACTTCAAAAATCACTTTGCTGTTCTCTTGTATGGCTTCCAGTGTTTCATTGATATGTACAAAAATGCTCTCCTGGGTTTCATGGTCTTTAATGAATCCGTACCCTTTGGTGCTATTGAAAAACGTAACGGTTCCCTTCCGGATCAAATCGGCAGGGTCCGGTTCCTGTTGTTTGGGGATTCCGATCTCGATATCTTCCAGTTTAACCGATTTCATTTTTTTGGGATCGGGTGGGGTTGTTGAAAGGTTCCCGTTTTCATCGATATAGGCAAGCATGTCATCCAGATTCTTGCCTTTAGACTGTTCTTTACGTTCTTTTTTACGCTCTTCTTTTTCTTTTTTGTTTTGTTGCTTCTTCTTTTCTCGTTCCTTCTTATTCCAGGTATCTGCCATAAAAATATAATGTGTGAGGTTGTTTGATTGATTCGGAATCTGAAGAAAATATGAGGATAATTCCGGCAGATTCACCTAAAGGTAAACTTTTTCTGCGTCATACAGAGTTATTTGAGGGAAACACCTTGAATGAATACCCATTTGTTGTTGATCGGGGAGGAGAATCCATCGAATACGAACTTCGTTTTGGTGTCTTGTCGTTTTTAATTCTTGGAAAGTTGTGGAATAATCATATCTTTAAGATTCTTAATGTTATTGCGCACGCTGTTTGTGTGGTGTCCACTTCCTACAACTGTAGATGTTCTAACGTAAGGCAGATAAAGTATCAATAGATTCCGGTTGATAGCCTTATCAAATTTTATTCATTAAAAATTTATTATTGTGTTATTTAAAGATTTACAGCTCATTGAGCCTGTATTACAGGCGTTGAGCAAAGAGGGGTATACTTCACCCACGCCCATTCAACAACAGGCGATTCCTGCCATTTTACAAAAACGTGATTTATTGGGATGTGCACAAACAGGAACTGGTAAAACGGCTGCGTTCACCATTCCGATTTTACAACTCATGCAAATGCAGGAACCGTTACAAGGAGCGACAAGAGAAGTGCAGACGCTGATTTTAACGCCCACTCGTGAGCTGGCGATACAAATTGGAGAAAGCATCGAAGCTTACGGAAGGTTTCTGAATTTTAAGCATAAGGTCATCTTTGGAGGTGTGCCGCAGTACAGTCAGGTGCAGGCCATTCGCAGAGGGGTTGATATTCTTGTGGCTACACCGGGTCGTTTACTGGATTTGATTAATCAGCGTGTTTTATCGCTTTCGTCCATTCGTTATTTTGTTTTGGATGAAGCCGATCGGATGCTGGATATGGGATTTGTTCATGATGTAAAAAGAGTGATTTCAAAACTGCCCGAAAAAAGACAGACGTTGTTTTTCTCTGCAACAATGCCACCCGAAATTCAACAGCTGGCTCAAATGTTGCTCAGGAATCCGGTTAAGGTGGAGGTTACACCTGTTTCTTCTACGGCAGAAATGATCAACCAAACGGTTTATTTCGTTGAACGACAAAACAAACTTTCCTTATTGGTTCAGTTGTTACAGGATCATCGCATAGAAACATTACTTGTATTTACGCAAATGAAACATGCGGCTGATAAACTGGCCCGAAGCCTGAACAATGCCGGTATAAAAACAGAAGCCATTCATGGTAACAAATCACAGAATGCGCGGCAGATTGCGTTGAGTAATTTCAAAAACAGGAAAACCCGCGTTCTGGTAGCAACCGATATCGCGGCCAGAGGAATTGATATTGATGAGTTGACCCACGTACTGAATTATGAATTACCCAATGTTCCTGAAACATACGTACATCGAATTGGACGTACAGGCAGGGCAGGGGCTAGCGGAACGGCGATTTCGTTTTGTGACTGGAGTGAAAAAACATTTCTGTCCGACATTCAGAAATTGATCAAAAAAGCAATACCGGTTGAAAAAGATCATCCGTTTGATATTCCCGCATTGCACAGTTCGGCTCCGGCACCTTCAACAGGATTACCGGTTCACAATTTTGGGTCTGCCAGCAGAGGGAAAAGATACGGCCGTACGTTTACGCAACGGTAATAACTTAATAACGGTAACAAACAGCGTTGATGTTCATGCCTGCGCCTACTGATGCAAACAACAGTACATCACCCGGATGCAGCGCATGTCCATCTACCTGATTGGAACGTACCAGATCCAATAACGTAGGAACGGTTGCAACAGAACTGTTTCCGAGCCAGTGAATGCTCATCGGCATAATGAGCGCAGGGGGCTCATCAATACCGTACAATTGATAAAGTCGCTTGATGATTCCCTCATCCATTTTTTCGTTTGCCTGATGGATGAAGACTTTTTTTAACTGCTCAATGGGAATGCCGCTTTTATCCAGACAATCTTTCATGGCTGCAGGTACATGCTTCATGGCATACTCATACACCTTGCGGCCTTTCATTTTGATATAACGGACATGCGGATCGCTGTCGGGATAGTTGGAGGCGCCTAAATAAATGTAATCAACTTCATCCAGTGCATGCGTTTGCACAGCAGTACTCAAGATGCCATTATTGGCACTTCCCGTCTCCCGGTATTCCAGTACGGCTGCACCAGCACCATCACTAAAAATCATACTGTCACGGTCAAAAGGATCAATCACTCTGGACAAGGTTTCTGTTCCAATAACCAGGGCCTTTTTGGCCATGCCGGCTTTGAAAAACGCATCGGCATGAATAACACCCTGCACCCATCCCGGACATCCAAAGAGCAGATCGTATGCAATGCAATTGGGGTTGCGGATTTTTAATTGGTGCTTGATGATACTTGCAAGAGAAGGTACAGCATCTGTTTGGATGGTGTGCTTGAACACATTTCCGAAATTATGGGCTACAATGATTTGATCTAAGGTTTCCGGATCCACCTTGCTGTCTTCAATCGCCTTTTGGGCTGCAATGGCACCAATATCGGACGTATTCAGATTGTCGGTCGTGTACCGACGTTCTTCAATACCGGTAATTTGTTTGAATTTAGATACGACTTCAGCAGCAGGGGTTGGTAATGGCTGATGATTATCCGCATAAAACTGATGTGTTGCAAAATCTTTATTCGATTGTACAACAGGAGGGATGTAAGAACCTGTTCCTGTAATAAGGGTGCGTTGCATGACCCTTAAAGTTAAAATAAAAAAACTGCAGATCGATTCGATCAATGCAGTTTTTTTATTTCGTTTTTTTTGTTGTACTGAGTTATTCCGCTACATTTTCTGAAACCGGCTCACTTTCCTCTTGCAGCGCGGCTTCCTCTTGTTCTAACAGTGGCGTTGCATTGTTTTTGATGTGGAGGACAAAATCTCTTCCCATCGAAAACTCCAATTCCAGATTGCTGATCAGTTTGAATGCAGCCGCATCTTCCTGCAAGACAATGGCCAGTTCTTTGGCCAACGGAGCTTGCTGAATGCTTGTGTTTAATTTCCCTTTGTTCAATTGCAACTGTGAAAAGCTGAATTTGATTTTTCTTCCGCCGGCCGCTCGTTCAAAATCGGTATGGTTCATGCTCAGTTCCTGCTCACTTGCAACCGATCGTTTGATTAAGATAACAATAGCAGGCAAGTACTTTTTCCAAGTTTGTGTAAACATATCTTCTAATTGTTTTCAGTTAAACGTGTGAATTCAGCTCCATTAAAAATCCGGGCCAGACTGTTATCTTTCGTTCGGTTCCATTCTTCGATTTTAGATTCTGCAACAATGCGCCAAAAATTTTTTGTTTTCAGTTCATTGTAATCATTTGCTTTTATAAAGATGCCCTTAACGGTACTTCTTTGTTTAAAGTGTATGTTCACTTTCGCATGATCAGATGCTTTGGTGTTGATAAACTTTTCAATAATATCGTTGTTCATATTTAATAAGGTTTATGATGCGTTGAAAATAAGCGCAGCCTGAGGGCTTACCAGCTTTTATTGTTGCGCGGACGCTCTTCTCTGGGGCGGGCTTCTACAACTTTAATGGAGCGACCATCAACAGTAGTGCCATTCAGTTCTGTAATGGCTTGCTGGGCGGCCGTATCATCCGGCATTTCAACGAATCCAAAACCACGACTTTGATTGGTAAATTTGTCCAGAATCACTTTAGCGGAAGCAACATCACCGTAAGCTGTAAATAATTCTTTCAAGTCTTCATCCCGGGTATTATACCCTAAGCTTGATACATAAATGTTCATGAAAATAGATTTAAGTTTTAATAAAAAACTTGAGAAGAATGCTGGTGTAAAGAAGAATGGCAGAGTAGAAGCTGATTATTCGCTTACAAGAGATTAACTCAAATGATTCCTGCAAAGGTAGGTTAATTTATGTCGTTAGGGGATTATTTTTAGAATCTGCAAGCTGTTATGCCTACACTATAGGTTAGACCGCTCATTTGGAACAGGTTCATTTTTGGGGGATCATCCGATTGAAACGCCAATCAATCGTCCAATGCCGAAGGTGATGGCTGCCGCAATAAGACCAAACAGTACTTGTCTCATCCCGGAGAACCAGATGCTTTTGCCTGTAAACAATGTGATTGCCGAACCAATGATAAACAGTCCGGTTGCACTCACCAAAACACTGATCATAATCGCTTGCAACCCGGTTGTGAACATAAACGGCAGAACAGGAAGTATAGCGCCGATGGCAAACAGAAAAAACGAATACAGTGCCGCTTCCATTGCAGAGCCTTTCAACTCATCGGTGTTGATACCCAATTC
>CANGQQ010000005.1 GCA_947456025.1 Chitinophagaceae bacterium
GAATACGAAGACCTGAAACCCTGGATCGATAGTATGTTGAACGGTGAGGAGAATATTCTTTGGCCCACGCCCGTTAAATGGTTTGCTAAAAGCAGTGGAACAACCAGTGAAAAAAGCAAATTCATCCCCGTAAGTGAAGAAAGTCTTCAGGATGGACATTACAAAGCGGCTAAAGATGTCCTGACACTTTATTACAACAATTTCCCTTCTTCCAATCTTTTAACGGGAAAAGGACTGGTCATTGGCGGTAGCCATACCATCCACCAATTGCATGAAGAAATCCATTTTGGCGACCTAAGTGCTGTACTGATGCAGAATGCACCCTTTTGGGCCAACTGGATCCGAACTCCTGAATTAAGCATTGCGCTGATGGACGAATGGGAAGCTAAAATAGAAAAGCTTGCATCCAATACCATACATGAAAATGTGACCTCGATATCCGGAGTGCCTACCTGGACCTTGGTCCTTTTCAGACGGATTCTTGAGTTAACCGGATGTAAAACCATTGGTGAAGTGTGGCCCGGTCTGGAACTCTATATGCATGGAGGTGTTTCGTTTATACCGTACCGCGAACAATTTGAACAACTGATCGGAAAGTCCATCAATTATCTTGAGATGTACAATGCAAGTGAAGGATTTTTTGCCGCACAGGATCAACCCAACGAAGAAGGCATGCTGCTTTTTGCAGACCATGGTATTTTTTATGAATTCATGCCCATTGAAGAATACGGGAAAAAGTTCCCGGAAACTGTTGGACTGAATAAAGTGCAAACGGGCAAAAACTATGCGATCATCATCAGCACCAACGGGGGATTGTGGCGTTACATTGTTGGCGACACCGTTCAATTTACCACCTTACAACCCTACCGGATCAAAGTAAGCGGACGACTGAAACATTTCATCAATGCGTTTGGAGAAGAACTGATCGTAGACAATTCGGACAAAGCAATTGCTATCGCCTGTGAACAAACAGGATCCGTTGTGAACGAATATACCGCTGCTCCGGTTTATTTTAACGAAGCGCAAAATGGCGCACATGAATGGCTGATCGAATTTGAACAAGAACCTTCCTCAACGGAGGATTTTGTTTATGAACTGGACCTCGCTTTAAAAAACCTGAACAGCGACTACGAAGCAAAAAGATATAAAAACATCGCACTGCGTATGCCGGTAGTCCGTGTAGTACCCAAAGGAACATTTCATCAATGGTTGCAGCAAAAAGGAAAATTGGGCGGACAACACAAGGTACCCCGACTCAGCAACGATCGAACCATCCTGAATGAAATTGTATCCATTTGCACTTCTTAAAAGCGAAAGATCGATGGATCTCTGCCGGATTGCCAATTCAAAAATTTAAGGTGCTCCAGCGATAAACAGACCCTTTTCAATCAAACATAAAAAACGTTACTTTGCACATCACTCTAAAAGGATTGTTATGAAATTATTAGACGGTAAAGTTGCTATTGTTACAGGTGCCGCCAGAGGAATTGGTGAAGCCATCGCATTAAAATTTGCAGAACACGGGGCACATGTGGCTTTTACATATATCAGTGACAGCAGCGCCGATCGAGCAAAAAATCTGGAATCCCGTTTACAGGGAATGGGCGTTCGTGCGAAAGCCTATCAAAGCAATGCAGGCGATTTTTCTGCCTGCGAATCCTTTGTAACGGATGTTTTAAAAGAATTTGGAACCGTCGATATTTGCGTCAACAATGCAGGTATTTCAAAAGATAATTTACTGTTACGTATGACACCCGAGCAATTTGAAGAAGTGATACGGGTGAACCTGAATTCGGTTTTTTACATGACCAAGCAGGTGATACGTCCCATGATGAAAGCCAAAAGCGGCAGCATCATCAACATGAGCAGCGTCATCGGAGAAATGGGTAATGCCGGACAAAGCAGTTATGCTGCCAGCAAAGCAGGGGTGATAGGTTTTACAAAAAGTGTTGCCAAGGAATTGGGAAGCAGAAACATCCGTTGCAATGCGATTGCGCCCGGATTTGTAGAAACCGATATGACCAGCTACCTGAAAGACGGCGACGGAGCCGAAAAATACAAAGCCGGGATTCCGCTGGGACGTTTTGCAAGTGCCGAAGACATTGCCAATGTGACGTTGTTTCTGGCTTCTGATTTGAGCAGCTATGTAACCGGACAAACAATCAGTGCCTGTGGCGGGTTGAATATCTAACAGGCTTTTTGAAGCCCCTCTTAGAATAACTAATCGCTGTTTTGTGTTTTAGATGCTGTTATCAACCGGCTATCTCTATCACTTTTTGCGCATGTCCTAAAAAGGCAAAAGTGTCATTTTTTACATTCAAAGTATTGTTGAAAATTTCACCTAAGAATCAAATTAGGTGCGCTCAATAGGAAAAAATGAATGATTGAATTTCAAAAAAGTTCATTTTCCGTTATGATGAGAAAAATGGATGGAATAGGTCTTTAAACGGAGCCTGATAACATCGTTTTATGTTTAGGGGTCTGTTTTTGAGAAGGAATATTCATTTTTCTTGTTATCTTTTCAACAATGTCCCCAGATGAACAAAATTTTTAAGAACGCCGCGGCCGATATTCCTGCTTCGATCGTAGTATTTCTGGTTGCTTTGCCACTCTGCTTAGGTGTAGCTGTAGCATCGGATGCTATGCCACTTAGTGGACTGATTGCAGGAATTGCGGGAGGTATTGTAACCGGCCTTTTCAGCAAGTCAAATCTCAGTGTAAGTGGTCCTGCTGCCGGCTTGACTGCAATTGTGGCAACATCCTTACAACAACTTCCCTCTTATGAAATTTTCCTTCTAAGTGTAATACTGGCGGGTATCTTACAAATAGTGCTCGGTTACCTCAAAGCGGGCATTATTGGAGATTTTATACCCAATGCAGTTATCAAAGGAATGCTGGCTGCTATTGGTATCATTTTGATCTTAAAACAGATCCCCCATTTCCTGGGGTACGACAAAGATCCTGAAGGCGACGAATCCTTTCTTCAGCCAGACAAAAAAAACACATTCACCGAAATCATTGATGCGTTTCAACATCTTTCCGGCGGAGCAATCATCATTGGCATGATCGCACTAGCAATCCTTTTTATTTATGAAACACAATGGTTGAAAAAGCGAATGATTTCAAAAATTTTACCCGGTCCGTTAAGCGTAGTTGTACTGGGAATCTTTCTGAATGAATTTTTCAAAATATACGCTCCGTCCTTAGGGGTCAAAAATGACCAGTTGGTAACCATTCCGATTTTTCACTCATCAAACGAATTTATACACCACCTGCCATTCCCGGACTGGAAAGGTCTTCTGAATACTAAGATGTGGACCATTGCATTGACAATTGCCGTTGTTGCAAGTTTAGAATCTTTATTGAGTATCGAAGCAGTAGACAAACTGGATCCTGAAAAAAGACTGACACCTACGAATCATGAGTTAAAGGCTCAGGGTCTGGGCAATATAGTTTCGGGTTTATTCGGAGGATTACCTGTAACCAGTGTCATTGTTCGTAGCTCTGCGAACGTCCATGCAGGAGCAAAATCAAAAATGAGCACCGTCATTCATGGAATTCTTTTGTTGGTCAGTATGCTCTTTTTCCCTGAGGTATTAAACCAGATTCCTTTATCTGCTTTAGCAGCAATTCTAATATATACCGGCTATAAGTTAGCCAAAGTTGCATTGTTCCGTGAAATGTATCATAAAGGCTGGGATCAATTTTTACCCTTCGCCATAACTATTGTTGCAATCATCATGTCTGATTTGTTAAAAGGGATTGCTGTTGGTTTACTAACCGGGTTATTCTATGTAACAAGAAGCAACTTTAAATCGGCTGTCTTTATTTTAAAAGACGAGCACCGTTACCTGATTCGTTTTCGAAAAGAAGTTTCGTTCCTAAACAAATCATACGTAAAAACAAATATTGAAAAAATACCGGATCATGCAGCGGTACTGATTGATGCAACAAAATCAGACTTCATTGATAAAGACATTATTGAAGAAATCGATGCTTTTATTGTTAATGCCTCTTTGCGAGGAATCAGAGTCTACATCAAAAAATCACAGGGAAGAGGAAAAACATTTTTCAACGATATCACGAACAACGTCATTCAATAACATCATTTAAACGAATCATCATAACATGAAACCCTTCGAGAAATTATTGTTGGAAAACAAAGCATGGGCTCGTGAAAAAATTCAGAATGATCCTGAATATTTTAATCGTCTTGCCAATTTACAAACTCCTGAATTTTTATGGATCGGCTGCAGTGACAGTCGTGTGCCGGCTAATGAAATCACCGGTACTGAACCGGGTGAGATTTTTGTTCATCGAAACATCGCCAATATGGTGGTGCATACAGATCTCAACTTGCTGAGTGTTTTAGACTATGCAGTACATCATTTGAAAGTTAAACACGTCATCGTTTGCGGACACTACGGTTGTGGAGGCGTAAAAGCCGCCTTAACACATCACAATTTGGGAATAATCAATAAATGGCTGCGTAATATAAAAGATGTTTTCAGGTATCATGAAAGCGAACTGAATCAAATCGATGACGAAGCCCAAAAACTGAACAGGCTCGTAGAGCTGAACGTTGAAGAACAAGTCATGAATCTGGCAAAAACTTCGATCATTCAAAAAGCATGGAAATACGAAAACCGACCTTACCTCCATGGCTGGGTTTATGGGTTGGCGAACGGGATCATCAAGCCGGTGTACGAAATGAAACCGGGATCACATCTGGATCCTATTTATGAGTATGACGACTTATGATTGAGAATTCGATATCAATCAAAATTGGGTGATCAACCACCAGTACAAAGGAATACCGATTGTAATATTAAACGGAAACGTAACTCCCAACGCCATGGGTATGTACAACCCGGGATCGGCTTTAGGCGCAGCCAATCGCATGGCAGCAGGAACAGCAATATAAGAAGCGCTGGCTGCAAGAATGGCCAATAAAAAACGGTTGCCGGTTTCCATTTCAAAGAAAGAAGTTATAAAAACAGTAAGGGTTCCATTTAAAGGCGGCAACAAAATCCCGAACAATGTTACAAACCATCCATAACTTCTAAAGGCTTTAAAACGTTTAGCTGCGACCATTCCCATTTCCAAAAGAAAGACCGCAAGGAAACCCTTGAATATGTCGGATGTAAAAGGTTTAATTCCTTCTGCCTGTTTTGTGTCAGCAACAATCCCAATGATCAAACTGCCCATAATCATCAAAACACTTCCATTCGTTAATGCATCATGTACAATATACCTTAATCGCTGTCGCTCCGTTTGTTGAATATCGAATTTACGAATCATCATTACCCCAATAATAATAGCCGGCGCTTCCATTAAAGCCATTGCGGCCACCATATGTCCCCCGTAATGAATCTGCTCTGCTTCAAGAAATGCAGATGCCGCCACAAATGTTACAGCACTTACACTGCCATAAGCTGCTGCAACAGCTCCTGCATCATACACATTCAGCCTTTGTTTGAGTATAAAAAAAGAATAAAGCGGAACGAGTGCTGCCAGGCATAATGCTAAAAGCAATGTAATAAAAACCTCCTTTGTCAATCCGCTATGTGCTAATTCCTGCCCCCCCTTGAAACCAATAGAGAATAATAAGTATAAGGATATAAACTTTACCGAACCTGAAGGAATTTCCAGATCACTTTTTACGATTGCAGCAATAACACCCAGTAAAAAAAACAGCAAAGTGGGATTGGTAATATTGCTGATAAGAATATCTGTATTCATTCACAAAATTTATTATTCAAATACGACACAAGAGATTATAGAAGTTCTTAAGCATCATGTTAGATTCATAAGAAAAAGTCACTTGCCCGAATAAATGATAACTTAAAGGTACTGAATCATCAACCGAAAGAGCGGAATACCGACAATTATGACAAAAGGGAACGTAATCACTAAAGCCATAGACACATAAATACCCGGATCGGCCTTGGGAACCACAATTCGCATGGCAGCCGGTACAGCAATATGTGATGCAGAAGCGGTTAATAGTACCAATAAAAAGCGATTACCATAACTCAAATCAGTAAGACCTGTAACGAATACCGCCACAACACCATTGATCAATGGCATAATCAGTGCAAAGAGCGTAACAAACCAGCCATTCTTAACAAACGATCGAAATCCCTGTGCAGCCATGATTCCCATCTCTAACATAAACATGGCAAGAAACCCCTTAAACAAATCGTTCGTAAATGGTTTAATACTTTCGGCCTGTTGCGGGTTTGTAAGTAAACCCACTGCTAAACTTCCAAGCAAGACAAAAACGGAAGGATTCGTTATCGACTCATGTGTTATGTAAAGAAAACCTTTGTTCCGGCTCCCTTCTTGATCAAATTTTCGAATAAGCATGACGCCAACAATAATTGCAGGAATTTCCATAAGTGCCATACAGGCAACCATATGTCCGCCAAAAGCTATGTTTTCACTAACAAGGTACGATGCCCCTACTATAAATGTAACGGCACTTACGCTGCCGTAACAGGCAGCCACAGCACCAGCATCACTTACCGATAACTTTCTTTTTAAGATAAAAAATGAATAAAAAGCAACTAAAACTGACAAGCCAATTGAAACAAGAACCGTACTGAATATTTCTGATGTTATCCCGCTATGACGGAGTTCAACGCCACCCTTGAAACCAATTGCAAATAAAAGATACAGCGATAAAAATTTTGAAATGGCTTCCGGAATCTTTACATCACTTTTCACCACAACAGCTAAAAGACCCAACGCAAAAAACAACAATGTGGGATTGGTAAGATTACTTACCAGAATTTCCGTATTCATAAAGAAAGTTATGGCTGCAAAAGTAAACGAATTCATTCAATCATGCTGAAACATTCATGATTTGAACGATTACCGTTAATGAACCATTCTTTACAGCACCAATAACGAACGTTCAATCGATGACGTTGTCTGTTGCTATAACAAAAAGATTAAGATACTTTAGAGGACTTTGACTTAAAGGACTCAATCGCTTTTCTGGTAAATGAACTCAGTACCAATCTGCCACTGATTTTTGCACGCTCTGCCAGCAATTCGTCCCAATGTTCTGTTCCTTTCCATAACATTTTTTTGATTTCTGCCATTGCTTCGGGAGAAGAATGTGCCAATGAATCGGCCAGTTTATTTAAAAATTCATCCATGCTTTCAACAGAGGGATGAAGTTCGGCATACAAACCTTTTCGACGGGCCCAGTCGGAGTTACGCCAACTTGCGGCATCGATAGAGAGTTGCGCAAAAGCAGATGTTCCGATTTTTCGTTCAACCGCAGGACCAATTACAAACGGACCAATACCGATGGATAGTTCACTCAATTTGACATCAGCCCCTTCCAGCGCAATGGCGTAATCGGCAGCTGCAGCTAAGCCCACTCCACCACCAATGCATTTACTATGAACACGTGCGATGATGAACTTGGGACATTTGCGCATGGCATTGATCACTTTTGCAAAACCATTGAAGAACTTGTGTCCATCCTGTTCCGTTTGTATGGCGACCAGTTCGTCAAAACTGGCACCTGCACAAAAAGCTTTTTCACCCGAACTGCGCAGGATGATGACTTTGGTCTCGGCATGATTGCCTGCAAAATGAATTTCTTTCGCTAATTCCTCCAGCAATTTGCCGGGGAGTGAATTGCCTTGCGCGTGATGAAATTCGATAGTGGTAATTCCCTGATGGGTTTCGCTCGTTACAAATCCGGCGCTATGATCTTTTGACATGCAATCGTGTTTAAGTATTTTACAAAACGTATTTAAAAATAAAAATACCGTGTCGTTTATCCAAATTTAAACTTACAGACAAACGGTTTTACTAGGCAGCACATGTTTATTCTAGTTGCGCCGATTTCATCGCCTTCAAAAGATCGGTCAGGACCTGCTGCCGCTCACTTGAAACAGCATAGGTTTTTTCTTTGAACCGAACCTTTGAGTTCGTCCTGCTTCGATCGTTGACAATACGGTCAAAAAAAGAATCGTTGTAAGTGTTCAACGCTCCCTCTAGAAGTTTTGATTTTGTTTCAAACCTTGCTGCATCCAACTTGTTGGAAATTGAATGCTTGCTTAACAGGTCATACATTGACTTTGTTGACTTCAACAATGTCATTCCCTGATGATAAAAACGGGCCTCTTTAGTAAGAGTGAAAAAGGCCATCTGTTCCAGCGCTTGTTCGTGTTGATTTCGAGCATTTTTTTCAGTAACCTGAGCCTTTAACGTTACAGCACTCAATAAAAGACAAACAACAGTCAATATTCTTTTCATCATTGGATTGTGATTTAGTCCGGAGCTTTATTGAAACAACTCCCATTTTGAAATAAAATTAGTCCTTTTTCAAATAAAAATTCCGGATCTGGTTTGATGCGGGATCTGTTCTATTGTAATGTAACCTTAACCTAATGACACACGCTTGAATACAACCACCTTAACAACTCCGGCACTTTCAAATTAAGTTTCAACACTTTTTTAAACCATCACTCACGAAAGCTTGTGCCAAAAGAGTTTGTTCTTTAAAGAACGCATTGAGGTTACCTTCTGCAATGTTTGAAACCATTTCTTCGGACTCTTCTGCCATTTTGGGATCATTTTTAACAATACCCGCTCCCATTTAAACAATACTGCCAATACACTGTTGTATGGGCTGGTTCAATCGAAAATGGGGAATATTTAAGAAATCTGCCCCGGATTTCCATTTACCTTTGCGTCTCATTATGAAACGGATTATTGCCTTTAGTCTTTTATGTCTGTTCATCAACTCCTCCATGCTGCTGCCGCAGGTGGGTGGGGCGTGTCTGCATGACAACGGAGGTAAGCAGCCTGATCATGTGAATTCATTGTTGGGATGGATAAATGAAATCGTTTTAGAACATACCGATACAACACCAATAGGCGAGGATTCCGATAATTCATTTTTCAACAGTAACATTGACGAAACCTTTTGTCATCGCTCACAACACAAACACGACCTGCAGCCACAGGATATTTTGTTGCCTGATGGATGCAAGTTTGCAGAATATGCTGAAGGAAAACTTCCCTGTCTCATCATGGATGTTACTGCTCCCCCTCCCGACATAACTTTCGCCTCCTTCATTTAATACGCTTCACTCACTGCTGTCTTGGCAGTGGTGTGCTTATGTTCCAAATCGGAGAAATCCGGCCTGAACCAATTTTTACAAAAATTTCATTTATATGAACTATCGTCATAGTGCATTCTATGCTTTGTGTGCTGCAATCTGTAGCGCCGCTGTCATTACAATAACATCCTGCAACAATAAAGTAGAAAAAATCAATACCACTTCCGAAGTATTCCAGGTCCTTAAACCGGTAATCGTAGATACGGTTTACCAAGAAGAATATGTGGCCGAAATACATGCCTTACAAAACGTCGAAATCCGCACTCGTATTAAAGGGATTATTGAACAGATTCATGTAGATGAAGGCAACCCTGTAGCAGCAGGCCAGTTGCTATTTACCCTTAGCAGTCGTATCTATAAAGAAGATTTGTTAAAGGCCAATGCACAACTTAAAAGCGCTGCTGCAGAATTAAAATCTGTTGAAGTGGAAGTGAAAAACATAAAACTGCTGGTGGAAAAAAACATTGTTTCGAAAACGGAACTGGAAATGGTGCTTGCAAAAAAGGAAGCTATACAGGCAAAAATTGAAGAAGCCAATTCGGCGATTTCACTTGCAAAACTGAATCTGTCATTTGCCCAAATAAGGGCTCCATTCAGCGGCACCATCAATCGCATACCCAATAAACGGGGTAGTCTTGTGGAAGAAGGAGCTTTGCTCACCACTATATCCAATAACCGTGAAGTGTTTGCATACTTCAATTTGTCCGAAAGCGACTATCTTAATTTTGTTACATCTGATAAAAAAACCGAATTCAAAAGTGCCCATCTTTTATTGGCCAATAACACGCTTTACGAATACAAAGGAAGCATTGAAATTTCTGAAAGTGAATTTGATGCCTCTTCCGGCAATATTGCTTTCAGAGCACGCTTTCCTAATCCGGAAGCATTACTAAAACATGGTGGAAATGGTAAGATCATCATTACCAAACCACTACATAATGCCATGCTGGTTCCTCTTCGATCCACATTTGAAATACAGGACAAAGTTTTTGTTTTTACTGTTGACACCAAGAACAAAGTGCGACAAAAAGCGATTGTTCCAAAATTACGTATTCCGCATTTCTACGTAGTGGAAGCCGGTCTTACAAAAGATGAAATCATTCTTTTTGAAGGCGTAGAAAATGTAAAAGAAGGAGATCAGATTAAACCTGAAATTATTTCTCACGAGCAAACTCTTATCGGAAGCAGCAAACAGTAAAGCGATCGACACATGACATCAAAATTTATTCATCGCCCGGTATTATCCATTGTAATATCGGTGATCATTACTTTATTGGGGTTACTTTCATTAACCCAACTTCCCGTTACACAGTTTCCGGATATTGCCCCGCCGGAAGTAACGGTTACCAGCAAATACACCGGCGCCAATGCTGAAACCGTTGTAAAAGCAGTTGTTACACCTCTTGAACGTGCTATTAACGGTGTGCCGGGTATGGCTTATATGTCTTCCGTTTCCGGAAACGACGGCACCAGTGTTATTCAAATTGTTTTTAAAGCCGGAACAGATCCTGATGTAGCAGCCGTTAACGTACAAAACCGCGTATCATCAACATTGGATGAGCTACCGGAAGAAGCCATTAAAGCAGGGGTAATCGTTGAAAAGGTACAGAACAGCATGCTCATGTATCTGAATATCCTCAGCTCAGACTCAGCATTGGATGAAAAGTTTCTCTTCAATTTTACTGACATCAATATCCTGCCTGAGTTAAAACGTATAGAAGGGGTAGGCTTTGCCGATATTATGGGCTCACGGGAATATGCTATGCGCATTTGGCTGAAGCCAGATAAAATGGTGATGTATAATTTATCAGCTCCGGAGGTCATCAGCATGCTCAAGGCTCAAAACGTGGAAGCGGCTCCCGGTAAGATTGGTGAAAGTTCCGGTAAACTGGCACAGTCATTACAATATGTTTTAAAATACACCGGCAAGTACAACACAAAAGAAGCTTATGAAAACATTGTGCTGCGCAACGAAGAAAACGGAGAATTGCTTCGTTTAAAAGATATCGCTGATATTGAATTTGATTCACAGGAATACGATGTGCTTTCAAAAGAAAACGGCAAACCGTCCGCTGCGATCATGATCAAGCAGCGTCCCGGAACGAACGCCAAAGAGGTGATTCAAAAAATTAAAGACCGGATGAAGGAAATCAAAACCGTTTCTTTTGCACCCGGCATGGATTACACTGTGAGTTACGATGTATCATCGTTCCTCGATGCTTCAATCAATGAAGTAATCAAAACATTGATTGAAGCCTTTATACTGGTAGCATTGGTTGTATTCATTTTCTTACAGGATGGCCGATCCACCATCATTCCCATCCTGGCCGTTCCGGTTTCACTCATTGGCACCTTTTTCTTTATGCAGTGGATGGGATTTTCACTCAACCTTATCACTTTGTTTGCCCTGGTACTGGCCATTGGAATTGTAGTTGATAATGCCATTGTAGTGGTAGAAGCTGTGCATGCAAAAATGGAACAGTCGGGTATGGGTGTACGTCGTGCAACAGAACAGGCCATGCACGAAATCAGCGGCGCCATCATTGCCATCACACTCGTTATGTCGGCGGTGTTTGTACCGGTCGCATTTATGGAAGGGCCCACAGGTATTTTCTATCGCCAGTTTTCATTAACGATGGCGGTTTCGATTGTTCTTTCCGGTGTTACGGCCCTTACACTCACCCCGGCTTTGTGTATGCTGTTTCTGAAAAACACACATGCTGCACACAATCATTCCACCAAAAAGAAAAACAGATTAACCCGATTTTTTGATGGATTTAATAAATGGTACAACGGTTTATCTAATCACTACCGGAATCTGATAGGTTTCATTGCCAATAGAAGAGTCATCACATTTGGCGCCCTTTTACTCTTCAGTTTAAGTGCCGGCATCATTGGAAAAATCGTCCCTTCCGGATTTATTCCTAATGAAGATCAGGGAGCTATCTATGCGAACATTACAACACCATCGGGCGCCACTCTGGAACGTACTGATAAAGTAGTGGACGAAGTGCAACAAATTGCTCAGAACATGCAGGCGGTAAGTTCTGTTTCCAGCCTTTCCGGTTATAGTGTGTTATCAGAAGGTGTAGGTGCTGTTTATGGCATGAACCTGATCAATCTGAAAAACTGGAAAGATCGTTCACAATCTGATGCAGCCATCATCCGTGAACTGGAAGAAAAAACAAAACACATTAAAGATGCCAACATTGAATTCTTTACTCCACCACCGGTACCCGGCTATGGCAACTCGAGTGGTTTTGAATTGAGATTACTTGATAAAACCGGAAGTGGTGATCTGCAAAAACTGCAGCAAACGGCAAGGGCCTTTGTAGAAGCATTGAACAAGCGGCCCGAGATCATGAATTCCTTTACCACCTTCAATGCCAGTTTTCCGCAATTCCTGCTCCATATTGACGGTGATAAAGCAGCACAAAAGGGAATTACTGCAGATAATGCCATGAGTACGCTGCAAACTTTGATTGGCAGTGAGTATGCTACCAACTTCATCCGTTTTGGTCAGTTGTACCGTGTGATGGTGCAGGCACTGCCACAATACCGTGCGCAGCCCGATGATTTGCTGAAACTTTACATCAAAAACGACAAAGGCGAAATGGTTCCGTTCTCATCCTTCCTTCGGGTTGAGAAAGTCTATGGGCCGGAACAGGTAACCCGTTACAACATGTACGCTTCTGCCATGATTAACGGTCAGCCGGCCACAGGCTACAGCAGCGGTCAGGCCATCGCTGCCATTAAAGAAGTTGCGGCATCCCAACTTCCTAAAGGTTATAGTTACGACTGGGCAGGATCCAGCAGAGACCAGGCAAATACAGGCAACCAGGCCATTTACATTTTCATCATTTGTTTGCTGTTTGTTTACCTGTTACTGGCAGCACAGTATGAAAGTTTTCTCTTGCCATTCCCGGTCATTCTTTCATTACCAATTGGTGTTTTTGGCGCTTTGTTTCTTTTGATGCTGATGGGACTTGAAAATAACATTTACGCACAAATTGCAATGATCATGCTTATTGGTATCCTTGGAAAAAACGCCATTCTTATTATTGAATTTGCAGCAATGAAACACCGTGAAGGAATGAAACCATTCCCTGCAGCTGTTGAAGCAGCTACGCTTCGTTTACGTCCCATTCTGATGACCTCTTTTGCGTTTATCGCTGGTCTCATTCCGTTGATGCTGGCTTCAGGCGCCGGAGAAATCGGAAACAAAACCATTGGGTCTGCAGCGGCAGGCGGGATGCTCTTTGGTACTGTCTTCGGTGTTCTTGTCATCCCGGGTCTTTATGTGGTATTTGCTTCTGTTGCCGAAAAATTTAATACGAAAGGGGAAAAAGAAGAAAAGCCTTACACAGAAACCATTTAAAACCGGAATGATGCAAGAGTATAAAACATTAAGTGTAAGTACAAATGTTTTGAAGGCGCATCCCACAGAACACAACCATTCAATAAAATACATATATGAAAACAAAATACATATTGCTGTTGCTGCTTGTTTCCGGTGCCCTGTTGTACAGCTGCACACCTTTGAAAACGGGACAAGTCATTAAAAAACAAGAGTTGCCTGTACAGTATGCTCAATCAAAAGATACCGCTAGCATTCCCGTTGCCGGTTGGAAAGATTTTTTTAAAGACACGCATCTGATTCAGCTCATAGACTCTGCTTTAAAGCATAATTGGGATCTTCTGATTGCGTTTCAGCGGATGCAGGTTGCACAATCAGATGTGCTGCTGAGTAACAGTGTACTGAAACCGAGAGTTGATGCCACTGTTACAAATGCCCTGCGACGATATGGACTTTACACTATGGATGGGGCAGGTAACAGCAGCACCTTTATGCTGCCGGGAAAAATAGTGCCAACCAATCTGCCGGATTATTTCATCGGCTTTCAGTCAAGCTGGGAAGCAGACATCTGGGGCAAATTAAGGAATCGTAAACGAGCGGCCATATCACGCTATCTTGCTACAACTGAAGGACGCAACCTCGTTATCACAAACTTGGTTAGTGAAATTGCACTGGCTTACTTTGAATTGCAGGCGGCTGATCAAACGATACGTATTATTGAAGAAACCATTGCCATACAGCAAAGGGCCTTTGATATTGTAAAAGTAAAAAAAGAAGCAGCGGTATTAAATCAACTCGCAGTAAAACAATTTGAAGCCCAGCTCATTAACCTGAAAGCATTACATACAGAAGTATTACAACAGATTGTTGAAACTGAAAACAGAATCAATTTTCTTTTGGGACGCTATCCGCAAAAAGTCAACCGAGATACCTTGTATTACAAAAATGATTTGCCTTTAACATTGCATACAGGCATCCCTTCCGCATTACTTGAAAACCGACCGGATATACGACAGGCCGGATTACAATTGATTGCGGCCAAAGCAGATCTCGCCGCAGCGAAAGCGGCATTTTATCCATCGCTCAACATCACTGCCGGCTTCGGGTACCAGGCATTTCGACCCAACCTTCTTTTCACTCCTGAATCAATCGCATTCACACTGGTCGGAAATATGGTGGCCCCCTTAGTTAATAGAGCTGCTATAAAGGCTGTGTTTTATACAGCCAACGCACAGCAACGGGAAGCCATGTACCAATTCAACAAAACAGTTGTAAATGCTTTTCATGAAGTGCAGACTGAAATAAGCCGAACAAAAAATCTGCAACAGATGTATGATTTAAAAATCAACGAAACCAACAGCCTTTCAGAATCGGTTGGAATTGCAGAAGAATTATTCAGAACCGGCAGAGCCACCTACCTTGAAGTACTGTATGCGCAACAACAAACACTCAAGGCAAAACTGGAATTGATGGAAACAAAGAAGCGTCAATTGTTATGTGGTGTACATCTATACAAAGCACTGGGAGGCGGATGGAGATGAGGCAACCTGATGAAAATAAAAATCCCCTGCAGTAAAACTCAGGGGATTTTTTATTTTTCGATTCAGCGGATTAACCTAATGCAACACGCTTAAATACAGTCACTTTCACATCACCTGCACTTTTCAAATAATCACCAACACTTTTTGAACCATCTTTCACGAAAGCTTGTGCCAAAAGGGTTTGCTCTTTAAAGAACGCATTGAGTTTGCCTTCTGCAATTTTTGAAACCATTTCTTCAGGCTTTCCTGCCATTTTAGGATCTTGTTTCATTAATTCCAGAATGATATCTTTTTCACGGGCAACAACATCGGCCGGAACACTATCCGCATCAACAGCAACAGGATTCATGGCTGCAATTTGCATTGCAAGGTCTTTTCCTACTTCTGGTGCTTCTTTGTCCAATCCTACCAAAACGCCCATACGGTTTGCACCGTGAATGTAGGAAGAAACATATGGAGCTTCCACTCGCTCAAACTTACTGATACCGATTTTTTCACCAATGGAAGCCAGCTTATCATTGATAAGATCTGCAATTTTAACACCGCCTATCAGCACTTCATTCAATTCTTCGGCAGATTTCACATTGTTGGCAACTGCCGCATCTGCAATTGACTTTGCAAATGCAACAAAGTCGGAGTTCTTACTCACAAAATCAGTTTCACAACTGATGCATACAACAAAACCTGTTTTGTTATCAGCTGTTGTTTGAGCAATCACAACTCCTTCTTTTGCTTCACGGTCGCTACGCTTTGCAGCCACTTTTTGACCTTGTTTACGAAGCCAGTCAATAGCAGCTTCAAAATCGCCGTTTGTTTCAGTTAATGCTTTACGGCAATCCATCATCCCTGCGCCTGTAGCCTGACGCAACTTATTAATATCCTGTGCACTTATTGTTACAGTAGACATACAATGAAATTTTAAACTATTTTAAAATCAACAAATCGATTGAACCAATCATGCGGGTTCACTTGTTATTGAATACAAGTTCGGCCGGGAAAGTCAGGCAATCCCACCCAACCGGGATTCATTAACGAGTTGTCGTACGCTTTTGCGGACCGGGCACCCGACGTTTAACACCGCCGGCAGCTCCTCCGGGTGCATTACCGCCACGTCCACCGCGACCAGCGCCACGTCCACCTCTTTCTTTCGAACCTTCTTCACCTTCATCAAACTTGAGGCCTTTCTCTTCAACTTCTTCAGTTTCGTCTTCTTCTTTTTCAACCTGACGCTCAGCCAAACCTTCGGCAATAGCAGCAGTGATGTATTGTGTTAAGATTGCAATTGATTTGGTTGCATCATCATTTCCTGGGATGAAATAATCCACTTTATTAGGATCACAATTGGTATCCACCAGTCCAAAAGTTGTAATGCCCAAACGCTTTGCTTCAGCCAATGCAATGTGCTCATGACCAATATCAACCAGGAAAAGCGCAGCAGGGATACGGCTCATGTTGGCGATACCACCCAATACTTTTTCCATTTTATCTTTATCGCGGCTCAACTGCAAACGTTCTTTTTTCGTGATGTTGTCGAAGGAGCCATCGTTCAGCATTTTTTCAATGCTCTGCATTTTCTTCACGCTTTTGCGAACGGTATTGAAATTGGTAAGCATACCTCCAAGCCAACGATCAGTAACATAAGGCATGTTTACTTTTTGTGCACACTCAGTAACAATTTCTTTCGCTTGTTTCTTAGTGGCAACAAACATGATCTTTTTACCGCTGCGGGCAATTTGTTTCAAGGCAGCAGCCGTTTCCTGTAAGCCTTCGACCGTTTTATTCAGATCGATGATATGAATACCTTTCTTTTCAGCAAAGATGTAAGGCAACATCTTGGGATTCCACTTCTTTTTCAGATGACCAAAATGCACACCTGCTTCGAGTAATTGCTGTTGTAATGAAGTGTTATTTTCCATTGTAATAATTTGAAAATTTGACGATTTGAAAATTTGTAATTGACCATCCGGAGCCCTCTCCGCAGTGCGGAGAAGACCGGGTGCATGTCATTAACGTTTCGAGAACTGGTAGCTGCGACGAGCTTTTTTCTTACCAAATTTCTTACGTTCAACACCACGCGGATCACGCTTCAATAAGCCGGCTGCTTTTAATACAGGACGGTATTCAGGATTCACTTCCAGCAAAGCACGGGCGATTCCAAGTTTTACCGCTTCGGCCTGGCCTTTAATACCACCACCGTTTGCATTGATTTTTACATCGTATTTATCCAATGATTCGATCGTTTTCAAAGGAGCTTCCACTTGATTTTGTAAATAAACCAGACTGAAATACTCTTTGTAGTTCTTGTCGTTTACAGTAATGGTACCGTTACCCTTGCTGATAAAAACACGGGTAATGGCTTCTTTACGACGACCCACTGCGTTTTTTTGCTTTTCCATTTATGAGGAATTTGAAAATTTAAAAGTTAATGTTTTGAGCCAATCAGAATTTCAATTCTTTTGGTTGTTGCGCACTGTGACTGTGCTTGTCACCTGCATAGACGAACAATTTTTTGTACATCTTGCGACCCAGACGGTTTTTAGGTAACATCCCCTTTACCGCACGTTCGATAACCACTTCGGGACGACGACGCAACAAATCTTTTGCGATTTCAATACGTTGTCCGCCGGGGTATCCGCTAAAGTCATGATATTCTTTGTAGTTCACTTTGTTTCCGGTGAAAACGACTTTATCGGCGTTAATGACAATTACATAATCTCCACAATCTACGTGAGGAGTGTAATAAGCTTTGTTTTTGCCGCGCAAAATAGCAGCAATCTTTGAAGACATGCGGCCCACGGTTTGATTGGTGCCGTCAACAACGTACCAGTTACGCTGTACGGTAGCCTCGTTCGCATGTTTGGTAGTGAAATGCAGTTTACTCATTGTTTTTGTTTTTTACCACGCCATCCCGTGGTGATGTTGAAAAATGACCGTTTATAGAAACGGGACGCAAAGGTAGGTTCATCCAAGGCAGATAACCAAAGAAAAAGAGGAGTATTTTGAAAGGCGCTTTTGCAATTGATTGATTTTCAATCAAATTTTTGCACCATTTTTTTTGTGGTCAGTCCGGAAACTATAAATTGACTCCCCTAAAACGTAAGAAATGATTTACCAGGTGGCCGAAGGGCATTTGTAACGGGTGAGATTAAAGGTGATTCCCATAACCGCGAGAACGTATTGATCTTTTTTTCCGCTGAATCCGCGTTGCATTCCGGCTACACCAATGGGAGTGCCGGTTTCATAACTTCGGTCTTGCAGGTAGGCTGCCGGCGAACCGGGAGCAAAAGCAGCAGGACCGGCATAGGTTGTGGAAACATCATCCACATAATCGGTAGTTGTAAACCGATGGGTTACTTCGAAATTAAGATTGACCCTTCCGGAAAGCGAGAATTTAACGCCCAATCCAACCGGAACCGCCAAGGCAGTTGTTCCATACAATTTCCGGTTCGGATAAACAGCGGAACCCTGACCTTCGGTTCCAATGGTACGGAGAAAATACTTTTCACCTTCGAAATAGGCATATGGATCGTAACTGAACAAACCCAGTCCAAATGTGAGATAAGGAGTCAATCGCTCGCCGGGCACACCCGGATTGTAACGAAAGAAATTAAAATCGCCCTGTACGATAAACTCCCAGATATTGGTTCCAAAACTCAAATTGCGACGACGCTGATACGCATTGTTTCCTGAAATCCGGTCGTTGTATTCCAAGTGGGCATAATTTCCACCTACACGAAGTGCTACATAATTATTGAATTGCTTCCTGAAAAAAATACCGGCAGTAACCCCCGGGCGATTCAGCTTGGATTTGGTGTTCAGGTCCCCAAAATAATGGGCGCCCCCCAACTGAAACCCAAATTCACCCAATTGATCGTAGCCGTCACTTTGTGCCCATCCAATAAGAGGCAAAAACAATCCGACAATTAACCAAGTTCTAATGCTCATCCTGTAGTTCACGGCTGCGAAGTAATATTATTTTTTCAAATAACGCAAAAAAGAGGATTTTAATCTGTAAGACAGATTTTTTCTTGTCTTTTTGGGTGATCGGGCACTTATTAATTTCTGCGATCCAAACCCCAGGAAAGCTTATTGCGCAGTGTTTGGAGAAAATTATTCTCATTCAAACGAACCAAATTGACCCCAAAGGCTTCCTTTTTTACGGCTAGCTGAATGTCTTTTTTCACGATTTCCTTCCGTGCGTCCAATGTACACATAAATGAATCCGTTCTTCCTTCCACCTCAAAGGAAATGATGTTGTTGTCCGGTACAACAATGGGACGAACGTTCAGGTTGTGTGGTGCAACCGGTGTGATCACAAAACTTCCGGAATCCGGAAAAACTACCGGTCCGTTACAACTTAGCGAATAGCCGGTAGAACCGGTGGGAGTAGCAACAATCAAACCATCTGCCCAATAACTGTTCAAGAATTCACCATTCAGATATGTATGAATTTTGATCATGGATGAAGTATCCAGCTTATGGATGGCAAATTCGTTCAACCCGTAAGGCGTTTCTCCAAAGAGCGGGATGTTACTGTCGAGGTGGATCAATGTGCGCTCATCTTTAACATATGTATGCTTGACCAAAGACGCAACGACGGTTTCCAGCTCCTCTCTGCCGATACTGGCCAAAAACCCCAGTCGGCCGAAATTGATGCCCAACAAGGGAATCTTTTTATTGCGGGTTAACGTAACAGTATCTAAAAGCGTTCCATCTCCTCCCAGACTGATCATGCATTCAAACGATTCATCCAGATCTGAAGAACTATGAAACAATTTGGGCACAACCGAAAATTGAATCAAGTCCCTGATTTGCTCATAAAATCCATAATACAAGGTGATCGAAATCTGATTGAGTTCCAGTTGTGAAAACAGCCGTTGGATATCATCTCGCTGGTCGTACTCAAACACCCTGCAGTAAATTGCTACTTTCATTTGTTCATTAATATGGTTGTAAAGATCACATCGAAAGCCTCAGGCCCTTCCTCACGAACATTGAAATGCCGTTTGGTTTTTGGAGTTGCTGTTGATGGCTTTAAAAGTCTTTTGACATGTGTAAAAATAAACCCTTTCCTCCCAATTGGTTGAAGGAATATTCAAATCTTGCAATAAAATCATAATACGAAAGCACATCTATGCCGGCTCCGTAACTGTATAAAAGACGGTTGTTCAACACACTGTTGGAAGGGTGGGATGCATGAGCACCGCCCAGATCACCAAACACTTTTACCACGAATTTGAACGGAATCTTCCTGTATTTTTCATTCTTGATGATATAGGTTGGCAGCACCAGTTGAAACAGTTCGCGACGCAGCGTTGTCTTCAACATCCCGGCCGCCACTCCATCAATGATATAATACTCCAATCCCCGGAGATACATATCGCCGTAACCCATCAGGGATAAATTGTACATAGGCTGACGGAAAGGCAATTTCAAAACAGCATGATGCAAGACAGATAATGAAGTTTTTGGATTGAACCGGACATAATTACCCATTTTAACGTTCAGTTGCCAGAGGTTGAGAACCGAATTCCCCAAACCGCGCTTCAAAAAACCGAGTGATAAGCCTATCCCTTCCAATGGATAAGCCAGGTTGTCGAGTTTTAAAAACTGATAACCGTAAGACAGTTCTCCAAATTTTACACGGGTAGCTCGGCCTGTAAAGAACGGAACAAATCCCTTTGATTGATTCGCATCGGCAATCTGATACAAGGTGTCCGGCACCGTTTCGTAGCTGTAACTTAAACGAACAGCATGACGATGGAACGCTCCTTTTCGTAAGCTGAAACCCGCTTCGGCCCTGAAAGAAGAACGTACAAAACCGGATTCAATTCGTACGGATGACGGATAGAACACCTGCCTGTTCTCATCTGTAGCGAACGAAAGCTGCCGCGATTCGGCATAACGTACTCCAAATAAAAATCCTTTTTCGAGTTTTTGATCTGCAAAAGGTTGTTCATAGTAAAGGGACACTTGCTTGGCATAGCCATTGAAATAATTAAATGACAGTTTATCGCGTCGGCCCGAAACATTTTCCCAATTCAATTTAACACCATACGTAGTTCGTCTAAAGTCATGCTTTTGCTCTACCCACCATTGATTGAAATTGCGGTCAATGAGTTTAAAATGAGGGAGTGGAAACAAATACCAACGTTCCCTCACGGTAAATACAATATCAAGTGACTGCTGTTCCCAACCCGAAATACCCGGAATAACCTCCAGAAACAACTGGGTATTAAACATATTCTGACGCGCCTGCTCCAGCAGAATAGCCAATTCATTTTTTTCCACCCGTGAGCCTTTCTTAAAAGGTATTTCACGATACAAAATGTACGCTTTGGTTATACGATTTCCTTTGACAGTGATGGTACGAATGGTAAAAGCGGCCGAATCGGGCAACTGCTCAATGATGCGTTGCAAGGCCTGCTTGGCAGAATCAATCGCAACTGAAGGCTGTGTTTTTGCTGATGACCTGATGATCAAAAGGAAAAGCAGTAGCAGCATTGTTTGAACAACAACTTTCATTTGCAGGAGAGTGGTTAAACGAAAAAGAGATCAGAATTTGAGATAATGCATCAAATGGTCGTAATTCAATTTCAGTTCGTCTTCAGACAGGTTTTCTCCAAAATATTGGACCACATGGTATTCATAACGCTCCAGTGAAGCAAGAATGTCTTGAATGTCCGATTTATTGACCTTAATTGCTACCATAAGCTGTCCCGAAGACGTATCGGTCCAGGTATTCAAGTGAATGATTTTCGCGTCATTGGACTCTACGATCCGACCAATTTCCGAAATGGAGAAATTGTAAGGAAGCATTTGCAAAATGATTACGCCTCCCGGTTCTGTTGCAGCATTATAATGTGAAGCCGCCTGCAGCAAATCCTCTGCTGTGATTACTCCTAAATATTCATTTCCCTCTTTAATGACAGGTAAAAGACTCAGTTTTCGCTGATGCATGATTTTCAAAGGATGCAGAAAAAATTCAAAGGGCGCCACCTGTGAACGGTCTTCTAGCGGCAAAAAAGTGGAAAGTTTTGTTTGCGTATCAGCATCCTGTAAATCATCTTCATGCAACAAACCAATGTACTTGTCATCCTGAACAACAGGAAGCACGGTGGTATGTTGCTCCTGCATAAGTTCCAGTGCCGTTTGAACGGAATCATCGGGTTTTAAAACCGGGAAATGACTCGATAAAAGTTCAGCTGCAGTCATGATGAAATGTTTATTCAATTCAGACACCCGAATCCACTTTTTGTTTAGCAAGGAATGCACTTAAAAGTTCGTTAAATTGTTGCGGTTGTTCCATCATCGGTGCATGTCCGCATTCATCAATAAAATGCAGTTCCGAGCCCGGAATCAATCGGTTGAATTCCCGTGCAACAAACGGAGGCGTAATGGTATCATTATTCCCCCAAATCAACAACGTGGGTTGTTGGATCCTGTTCAATTCCTCTCCCAGATTGTTGCGAATGGCACTTTTAGCTAAAGCAATGATTTTGATGACTTTCGCACGTTGGTTCACAATATCATAAACCTCATCAACCAACTCTTTGGTTGCCGTGGCCGGATTGTAAAATGTAAGTTCGGTCTTGCGTTTTATGTATTCGTAATCGCCGCGTTTGGGATATGTATCGCCCATTCCGTTTTCAAACAAGCCTGAACTTCCGGTCAGGATGACCGATTTGATACGTTCCGGATGCTTCAAAACATGTACCAGTGCCACATGACCACCCAACGAATTACCCAGCAGATGAACCCCTGTTAAATTCTTGGCTTCCAAAAACTTATTTACAAATTTTTGAAGTCCGCCTACCGAAGTGTGCAATAAATCAAGCTCAAAAAGCGGCAGCATAGGCACTAAAACACGGTTTTGTTTCTTGAAATGTTCAATCAAGTCCATGAAATTGCTCAATGCTCCAAACAAACCATGCAACAATACCAATGGCTCGCCTGATCCTTCTTCTATATATCGGAATTTCCCTTCTTGTTTAATTTCGTACTTCATTAGTAATAATACACGATTGCTGTTTGCTAAAGTAATTGATTTGAACGAAATACCGAACTCCGCAGGGAGAATACGACTACAGGAACCCTTTTAACCGCTCTCATTTGAAGTATTGCTGCAACTCGGCAAAGCTATTTTTAAACACCGGAATCAGTAACCCCAGTGTATCGACAGCAAATGAACCAACCGGCAAAACCCACGAATACACCTTCGATTCCTGTATTTGATTTTCTGAAAACAAGTGCATCCCTTTCGCAAAAAATAAGAGACTGCTAAACAGAAACAGGTACAGTAAGCTGAAAAAAAAGACGCCGCCCAATTTATTGACCCAACCCAGAAAGACCAATTCTACACTTTTTTCGAGCAGATGCGCACCCAACTTAACCAGCAGATGAACCAATAAAAAAACGAGAATAAAGCCAATAGCAGGCAGCCATCTGGGATCAATTGATACCAGATTTCCTAAATAGGAGGCTGCAACCATACTGAACTTGAGGGCAACGGCAATGCCAATGAGAAAGGCTACCAATGAAAAAAAGCCTACAATCAATCCTTTGCGGAAGCCTTTTATCAAGGCCATTAACATGGTGGCGCAAAAAAGGAGGTCTAACAACATGTTTGTTCTTAATTAGCCAACAGCTCCTTTACGACTGCGCTGATTGTTTTTCCATCAGCCTTTCCGGCCAGTTGTTTGCTGGCAACACCCATCACTTTCCCCATATCGGAGGGAGATGCAGCGCCTGTTTCGGTAATAATTTGCTGAATAATTGCTTTTAGTTCGTCGGCCTCCAGTTGCTTGGGTAAAAAGGTTTCAATAACCTGAATTTCTTCTTCTTCTTTCTGAGCCAGGTCGGTACGGTTTTGCTGACGGTAAATTTCAAGCGAATCCTTCCGCTGTTTGACCAGCTTTTGCAACAACTTGATTTCATCATCGGTTGTTAAATCGCCAGAACCGGATGTTTTTGCAAGCAAAAGGGCGGCTTTTATGGCCCGGAGCCCGCGAAGCAATGCTTCATTTTTAGCCTTCATGGCCTCCTTCATTTGGGCCATTACCTGTAATTCAAGACTCATATGCTGTTATTGATTTTGTTTTAATTGCAATTCCTTAAACCGCTTCAGAAATGTTTTTGCGTACGCTTTCATTTCATCGGTGATTTCCGGGTGGTTGGTTGCACGCAAAAACGTGTCGGCCATGGTCATCAAAACCTGATAATAAAAATCGGCCATTTCATCGACCATCATTTCTTTGGTCCAAAGATCGATCCGCAAGGCGCTTTTATCAGATCCGTCCCAAAATGCCAGCAACATCGCTTTCGCTTTTTGCTGCATATCAGCGGTACTATCGGTTGCAGACCAGGTTATTTGTTCCGGCACACGATCGGTGTCGAGTAAAACATCAATGGATATATTGCTTTTATGTGTCATCATTTAATTAATTAAAAAACAAAAATACATCATCCCTGTTGAGTTGTTTGCAAAATCGCATCCCACAACAAATCAGCCGTTCGTTGCCAGGAATACAATTGGAGTTGCCGTTTGCCGTTAGAAATCAATTTTTCACGCAGTGATTCATCTTTATACAACCGCATCATTTTTTCGGCAATATCATTGACTTGATTGGGATTAATGTAGAGATAGGCATCGCCGCCAATTTCAGGCAATGCACTCACCTCAGAAACAATAGCCGGCACATGGCACTGTAAGGCCTCAAGAGGCGGCACACCAAAGCCTTCAAAAAACGAAGGATAAATCAATGCATAGGCCGCGGCTGTAATTTCGGCCAGTTTTTCTTTGGAAACATATCCTGTCAATAGCACATCATCCTTAAAACGAAACGTTTGAAGCAACTGTTTAAAGGTTTCATTTTTCCAGGTCATCCGGCCAACTACAACCAACTTCATATTGCTTTTCTGCATTTTCTTAAACTTTGAGAATGCTTTGAGCAACCCAATCAAATTCTTGCGGGGATGTACGGTTCCGGTGTACAAAAAATATTCTGTCCCGTTGGTTAATTCCAATTTAATAGCCTCTCTTTTCTCCCAGTCAACCGGTTGAAAAATGGGATTGGTCGCACTGTAAATGACCCGGATCTTTGCCGGATCCACGCTATAGTGTTTGCGAAGATCCTCCTTGGAATACTCCGAAACCGTTGCAATCACTTTGGCCTTTTTTACAAACAAAGGTGTATAACGTTTGTAAAACCAAAGATGGCTTTTGGTAATAAAATCGGGATAGTGCGCAAAGGCGATATCGTGGATAACAACACACTGAGGAACAGCCGTTGTGAGGGAACAAAATCCATCCGGACTTACAAATACATCGGCCTTGATCTTTCTGAGTATCCTGGGAACTTGCAGATTGTACCACATCAACCATAGTAAAGGATGACGTGCCTGAGGACCGGTTACAATGCATTTGACATTGGGAGGAAATAAAAAAGAAGTAGCAGCCGGACGGTCAAACAGAAAATAGAATTCATGTTCGGGATGTTGAGAAGCCATACGAAGAAAAACTTCCTCAATGAAATAGCCATAGCCTTCCATCTTTCCCGGAATTAAAAATCGTGTATTGACAGCTATCCGCATGTTTCTTATTGGTCGGCAAAAGTACTTGGTATCAGGGAAAGACGACCAAATGCCGGATAAATCATGAAAACAGCAAAAAAATGAGTTCAAAAAGAGCAGCCAATCCCTACTTTTCAAGCTTTTCTCAAAGAAATTGCATGGATGTTTGATAAGGAGTTTCCCTTAAAAAACGAAAAAGAGATGGCCGTTTTTTTTGAATCAAAACAAGCAGAAAAACAGCCCCTTTTTATACCACGATCGGCCCTTCAAAACAATCAAAAAACAGGTGGTTAGATATGCTACATATTGCTGCTAATCAATTATTTATACCCTTACAGCTTGTTTGTTCAATTTAACGTTTAACAGGTTGTTTTGCTTGTTTCCAGATAATGAAAATGGAACCCGAATCGACTCGTTTTTGAGAAAATATTTTTGTGTTTGCAATTGGTGCTGTTTTCATTTTAAAAAATTGTGATATAGATTTGTTGTGTCAACATTGATCCGATACCTTTTTAAAACTAAACGTCATGAAAACTCTTTCCCTAGCAGTTGTATTCTGCTTTGCCTTCCTTGGCACCAAGGCACAACTTTCAACCGAACTCAAGCACGATCATGTTCATTTTTCAAATGGTAAAGAAAAGCACGATTCAAAGCCTCAACTCTTTAAGTCGTTTACCAAAAAAACCGTAACAAACGAATTTTTAAATACGGTGATGTCATATCGTCTGCAGCAGCAGGTTACAGTACGTATATCTGACAACACAACCTTTAAAGGAAAAGTAACAGCCATTACCAACGATGCTCCCGGATTGCAAACCGTTATTATGCAGTCAACGGAAGTGAAAGGATTGATTTTGTCTGTATCCAGACTCGTCCAATCTAACAATAATCCGGTATTCAGAGGAATCATGACAAGTCAGCTGCACAATGATCTTCTGATTATGGAAAGAGACCCCATAACCGGCTCATATGCCTGGAACAAGAAAAATGTTTCCCACATGATAGCAGACTAAGCCCGTTTTTAATCCGATACCTTTTAGAAAACCGTAATCCTGAAAACCAAATCCATTCCCATGAAACGTAAGTATTTTAATGCCGTGTGCATTATCCTCAGCCTGATTCTGAGCTTACAAGTAACCGCTCAGATCCCCAAATTAAACAGTCTTCCCACAGCCAGTGCAACCATCTTTTTGGATTTTGACGGACAAACCGTTGTTTCTCCTTATTGGTATGGTGGAAATCCCATTTACTGTACACCGGCAGCGATGTCACTTGATCAACTCAGAATGGTTTTTGAACAAGTGAGTGAAGATTTCAGACCGTTTAATATTAATATCACTACCGACTCAACCGTCTATTTTGCTGCTCCTGCACAAAAAAGACAACGAGTAATTGTAACTGCATTCAGTTCCTGGTATGGAAGTGCGGGAGGAGTAGCTTATGTAGAGTCTTTCCGCTGGGGAATGGAAGTTCCCGCTTTTGTCTTCAGCACCCTTCTTGGAAATCGTGTAAAAAGGGTGGCCGATGCCTCTTCACACGAAGTAGGTCATACACTGGGTCTTTACCACCAGGCACTTTACGATGCAAGCTGCAATGTTGTTACCGATTACAATCCCGGAACAGGAACCGGTGAAACCAGCTGGGCGCCTTTAATGGGTAATTCATACAGCAAAAACTTATCCTTGTGGCACAATGGCCCCAACAGTTTTGGTTGTGCCAGCATGCAGGATGATGCAGCGATCATTGCCGGACCGGCCAACGGATTTGGTTATCGCTCCGATGATGTTG
Organism: Chitinophagaceae bacterium; assembly: GCA_947456025.1. GTDB lineage: Bacteria > Bacteroidota > Bacteroidia > Chitinophagales > Chitinophagaceae > Lacibacter. The sequence goes on from CANGQQ010000005.1 coordinate 27,408, forward strand.
CAAACACAAGCAGCAGTGCCCCATCCATCAATATCAGCAGCACAACGTTTAATCTTTCCGGTTTGGTGAATACAACCAATGATGTGGACTTTTACAATGTAACCTTACCAAGCAAAGGACAACTTACCATTAACGGACTGCCAACCAGTTTAGACCCTAACACCAACCTCTATGCGAATATCGATTTGCAACTGCAATTGATTAACAGCACCGGCACAATTATTGGCGTATACAATCCTACTACTTCAGTAAAAGCAATTGTTGATACCCTGTTGAACGCCGGTACGTATTACATCAAAGTTGCGAATGTAAGCAACTCCAATGCTACCAACTATGGCATGATTGGAAGTTACCGGGTATCCGGAAGTTATGTTGCCTCCGCGGCCTTACCCATCTACAGCCTGGTATTAAACGGACAAATTGCCAATAACAAACACGAACTCAACTGGAATATAGTAGCGGATGAACCCATTGAATCGATCAGCATTGAGTCTTCTTTTGATGGACGTAACTTCAGCAAGCTGGAGGCCATCAATGGCACTGCACGTAAATTTCAATACCAACCCGCCGAAAAAGCAGTTGTTTACTATCGTTTACATGTTGTAACCGCCTCTCAACTTACCTATTACTCCAACATCATTTCACTGAATGAAGTGACTGCGGAAAGCCGTTACAATTTGCTTACCAATGTCATCCATAACAACACCGTGGTTGTTAACAGCCAAGGAAACATGAACTGGAGAATGGTGGATTTGAATGGTCGTACGCTGATGACCGGAAAAATGACAACCGGCGTGAACCGTATCGATGCAGCCCGTCTGCCACAAGGTATGCTCCTCCTGCAAATACTGGATGGAGCGACCGTAAAAACCGAAAAATTGATCAAACAATAAACTGATTCTTTTTGCTTACGTTTAGTTACCACGCCGCCCCGTTCCCGGGGCGGCTTCTTTTTTAACTGTGAGATGCTTACTTTTGTTACTTATTATGGAATACAATACTACGCGGGAGCATTTGATCATACGAGAATATGGACGCAGCATCCAAAATATGGTCAGCTACATTTTGACCATTGAAGATCGCAAGAAAAGACAAGAACAGGCGAATGTTGTCATTGAGTTGATGGGATTTCTCAATCCGCATTTGAGAAATGTAGAAGATTTTCGTCACAAACTTTGGGATCACTTGTTTTTGATTGCAGATTTCAAACTGGATGTAGACAGCCCTTATCCAATCCCTACACGTGAATCACTGAAAGCAAAGCCACAACGCTTGCCTTACCCCAAACGCTATCCCCGCTACAACCATCTGGGCAAAAACATCGAGATCGTTATTGATAAAGCGTTGAAAGAAGAAAATCCTGACAAGAAACAAGGCTTTGCCAACGCAATTGCCTATTACATGAAGCTTTCTTACAACAACTGGCACAAAGAAAACATCCACGATGATGCGATACAATCCGAATTAACGACCATTACTAAAGGAGAACTGGAATTTACCAATAAACCCTTTGTTCGTCAATACAGACCCAGTGATGATTTCAGAGAAGCAAGAAGTGGAGGCGGACAAAAACGACATGGCGGAAAACACTTCCAGCAACGCAATCGCAACAACAGTGGCGGACGCGACAACCGCAACAACGGTGGAGGTGGAAAATTCAAAAAACGTTATTAATCACCAAAGAGACCCTCTACCAAACAAGGAGAGGGTTTTTTGTTTTACAAACAATCGTTCACAAATATTTCTTTTATGCATTCGTTCGAAGTTCGAGGTGGCAAAAAATTAAACGGCACCATCATTCCGCAAGGTGCAAAAAACGAAGCACTCCAGATCATCAGTGCCGTTTTGCTCACATCTGAAGAAGTCACCATTTCCAATATTCCGGACATCCTGGATGTGAATCTTTTGATCGAGTTGCTTGGCGAGATGAATGTTTCTATCAACCGTAAATCCGCGGATGTTTGCACGTTCAGAGCCGATCAGGTGAATATTGATTACCTCCACAGCGAAGCATTCAAAAAGAAAAGCGGACGACTGCGCGGATCGGTTATGCTGGCCGGACCTATGCTGGCGCGATTCAGAAAAGCATTTATCCCCAAACCCGGAGGAGACAAAATTGGCCGACGACGTTTGGATACGCATATCATCGGATTTGAAAAACTGGGTGCTCGTTTTGAATATCACCCCGAAGATGGTTTTTTCCACCTTACGGCACCGCAACTGAAAGGCACCGCACTCATGCTGGATGAACCCTCCGTTACCGGTACAGCCAACATCCTCATGGCTGCTTCGATGGCAGAAGGAACAACGACCATTTACAATGCCGCCTGTGAGCCCTATATCCAGCAACTGTGTAATATGCTGAACCGAATGGGAGCTAATATTTCGGGGATTGGAAGCAATCTGCTCACGATTCAAGGTGTTGCGCAACTGGGAGGTACTACACACAGTATGCTGCCCGATATGATTGAAGTTGGATCCTTCATTGGATTAGCAGCCATGACCCAAAGTAATCTGATCATCAAAGGTGCCGGCGTAGCTCATTTAGGAATCATCCCGGATAAATTCAGACAGTTGGGTATCGAGCTTTCCATTGAGGGTGATGACATCCATGTGCCGGAGCAAGATATCTACGAAGTACAACGCTACTTCGACGGAGGCGTTTTAACCATTTACGATCATCCCTGGCCGGGCTTTACGCCGGATCTGATCAGTATCATTTTAGTTACCGCCATTCAGGCAAAAGGAAGTGTTCTGATTCATCAGAAAATGTTTGAAAGCCGTTTATTCTTCGTAGACAAGCTGATTGATATGGGGGCGCAAATCATTTTGTGCGACCCGCACAGAGCGGTCGTAATCGGACTTGAACGGGAACAGAAACTGAGAGGCATCACCATGAGCAGTCCGGATATCCGTGCCGGCGTTGCGCTCCTGATTGCAGCACTCAGTGCAGAAGGGAAAAGCATCATTCAAAACATCGAACAAATTGACCGCGGCTACCAATACATTGACAAACGTTTACAATTACTGGGAGCCGATATCCGAAGAATTGAAGGATGATTGTTGTCTTCATGATCCGTTTTTCGCATGGTTGCGACTGATTATTTCCCTTTGATCGGGTGACGGATATCATACCTTCATTATGGAATGCGTTTTACTTTCGCTTCATAATTTTTAATTAAAACTGCTTGTAATGAACAAAATTCTTACATCGGGTCTGGTAGCCGCGCTGTTGTTACTGGCCTTCGCTTATTTAAGTTTGATGTTGATGCCGATCCTATTACCTTATTTGGCCGAAGAATATTATAAACCTGTTTTCGTCAATGATGAAACACGCAACCTGCTCTATTTTGTGCATCCGGTTGTGTTGGCATTTGCACTAGCCTGGTTCTGGAACCGGTTTAAAGATCTTTTCGTTGGAAATCTGTTTTTCCGTGGTCTGGAATTTGGTTTTGTTTATGCAATCATTGCCACCATTCCCATCATGGTACTCATTTTTAGCGCAATTGATGTATCCCTGGCAGTAATCGGAAGTTGGGTTCTGTATGGCTTTTTACAAGGAACCATTGCAGGCCTCATATTTGCCCGCTTGCATGTTTAATGAACTAGAAAATCAATCGCTTCGTAAGCAAAATCCAATCTTATAAATCCCTTGCGTTACAAGGGATTTATTGTTTATACAGATATTTTGATCCCCTTATTTTGAAGCGATCGCCAACTGCTTCATCAATGAAAGTTGCTGAAACGTGCACAAAAAAACGGAGCAATCTGTAACTGCTCCGTTTTTTGTTTGTCTTCCCAATCAATTCCAGGTGGCGCCAAACACCTTCTTAAGGAGCTCGGTTGTCCGCTTGACGGGATTTTCACGTATTTCCAGTTCTTCCTTCGCGATTTGATCAAACAAGGCATCCACAGCCTTACCTACTACATAGGAAGTCAGGTCGGGATTCATCTTATTGCGTGTAGTCGGAAAATTATTATAGGTTGTGATCAAATCGCCATACAAGCGTGTAGCATCCACTTTATCCAGTGAGCTTTTAACAACAGGTGTAAACGCATTGATTAAAGCAGCAGTAGTTTTCTGTTTGAAATAGTTGGTTGCACCGTCCTTGGGGCCGCGAATGATATTGATGGCATCGGTGATGGTCATTTGCTTGATGGCATTGGTAAAGATGGGTGCTGCGTACCCAACGGCATCTTCAGCGCCCCGATTGATCTGCAAAATAGCCTTGTCAACTGTTTTTCCCAATCCAATCGTACGCATGGTGTTTTCTACTTTTTGAACATCGGGGGGCAGCAACACTTTGTAAAAAGAGTTCCCGAAAAAACCATCCGTTTTATTGAGCTGCAATACAGCACGGGTGAGTCCTTGTCCTAATGCTTCTTTAATACCCATACCCGCCTCCTGTTCGGTAATTCCATTACCGGTTGCCGCCGGCAGGTGTTGCATCAGTTCACAACCCGAGATAAAAAACGGAAGTGCCAATAATAACCATAACTTTTTAATCATACATGTGTTTTTATGTCAACAAAATTAGAACGAAACCTTGCATATAGTATGCCAAAGAAAAGGCACTTTGCTGAAATGGGCTACAAACGGTAATTTCGCAGCGCATTAATCTACTTTTAACAATGAGTACACATTTGTCCGAACAGGAAATCATACGCAGAGAAAAGTTGAGTGAATTGACAAAACTGGGAATTGATGCTTATCCTGCGCCTTTGTACCCGGTATCGCATTATTCAACGGCGATCAAAGCGGGATTTAAGGATGATACGAAAGAGCAGTACCAGGATGTGTGTGTTGCGGGAAGAATCATGAGCATCCGTGATATGGGTAAAGCCTGCTTTGCCGTGCTTCAGGATAGTCATGGCCGTATTCAGATTTATGTTAAACGGGATGATATATGTACAGAAGAAGATAAATCGCTCTACGATACGGTATTCAAAAAGTTGCTGGATATCGGAGATTTCATTGGCGTAAAAGGTTATGTGTTTACTACAAAAACCGGTGAAACATCGATCCATGTAAAAGAGTTCACGATTTTAACCAAATCACTCAAACCCTTACCCATTGTAAAAGAAGCCGAAGGTCAAACCTTTGATGCCGTAACCGATCCGGAATTCAAATACCGTCAACGTTATGCCGACCTGATCATCAACCCGCAGGTGAAAGAGGTCTTTGTTAAACGTACACAATTGATCAACACCATCCGAGAATACCTCAACGAGCATGGCGCGCTGGAAGTAGATACTCCGGTTTTACAAACGATTCCCGGTGGTGCTACAGCCCGTCCTTTTTCTACACACCACAATGCATTGGATGTGCCCATGTACATGCGCATTGCCAATGAGCTGTACCTGAAACGGTTGGTTGTTGGCGGATTCGACTGGGTGTATGAATTCAGTCGCAATTTCCGTAACGAGGGTATGGATCGCACACACAATCCCGAATTCACCATTCTGGAATGGTACACTGCCTATAAAGATTACTATTGGATGATGAATGTTACGGAAAACCTGCTGGAACGTGTAGCCATCACGTTGCACGGCAGTACCGATGTCCCCTCCGGCGATGGGCATATCAGTTTCAAAACTCCTTTCAAACGGATATCTATTTTTGAAGCCATCAAAGAACATACAGGTATTGATGTTAGCAGTTATGATGAAGAATCGCTCCGCGAGGTTTGCAGAAAATTCAATATTCAGGTTGATCAAACAATGGGTAAAGGCAAATTGATAGATGAACTTTTCAGTGCAACATCTGAATCGAAATACATTCAACCCACCTTTATTACAGACTATCCTGTAGAAATGAGTCCGTTAACGAAAAAGCACCGCAGCAAACCCGGACTGGTTGAACGTTTTGAACTGATGATCAACGGGAAAGAAATTGCCAATGCCTATTCGGAATTGAACGACCCGATTGATCAGCGCCATCGTTTTGAAGAACAAACGAAATTAAAGGAACGGGGCGATGATGAAGCCATGTTTATTGATTACGATTTCTTACGCTCACTGGAATACGGAATGCCGCCCACTGCAGGAATTGGAATTGGAATTGATCGTTTGGTAATGCTTATGACCAACCAACACAGCATCCAGGACGTGTTGTTGTTCCCGATGATGCGACCCGAAAAATTGAACGATTCGCCTCAGGAACAATAAAGGCCATCCCATTCGTATCCCTGCTACCCGAGCATCGGCAACATGAAACAACAATTCATGACGAAATCCCCTTGGGCATTCAAGGATGATTGCTGCAAAATCATGCAGGATCCACAAACAAATCCGTAAAGAGTTTTGCACCGGGAACCACGCTGTATTTTGTGAGATCGGTAATTCCTTCGGCAGCAAACAAGGTCTCATCAAGAAATAAATTTCCTGTACAGGAGGCGGCTTCTTTACCAAAAATGATTGCTGCAGCATCGGCTAATATTTCGGGTGTCCGACTCATTTTTGCCAAGGCCTCGCCTCCCAACAAGTTTCTGACAGCCGCCGTATCTATGGTTGTACGGGGCCACAATGCGTTTGCTGCAATTCCATCTTTTTTCAGTTCTTCTGCCCAGGCCAAAGTCATCATGCTCATATTGAACTTACTCAATGTATAAGCTATGTGGGGCGCAAGCCATTTGGGGTGGAGATTCAAAGGCGGCGACAAGGTGAGAATATGCGGATTGTTTCCTTTCCGCAAATACGGAATACAAGCTTGCGTCATCAAAAAAGTGCCTCTGACATTGATATCATGCATGAGGTCAAATTTCCGGACATCTGTTTGCTCCGTTGACGTAAGTGCAATGGCCGATGCGTTGTTGACCAAAATATCGATTCCTCCAAAAACAGAAACGGTTTTTTCAACCGCCGCCTTGATCTGATCTTCAAAACGAATATCCAGTTGGATGGGCAACCCTTTACCTCCGGCAGCATCCATTTCGGCGGCAGCGGTAAAAATGGTTCCTCCCAATCGTGGATGCTCTTCAACACTTTTTGCAGCTACAACAACCTGCGCTCCTTCACGGGCCAATCGCAACCCTATCGCCTTTCCGATACCGCGACTGGCACCGGTAATGAATACCGTTTTGTTTTTAAATTTCATATGCAGTTGTATATACCGTAAGATACAACAAGCATCCGATCAGGAGAAATATGAAATAAGCGGCAAACAGTCCTTGTATCAGTACTCCGGCAAACGGGGCTGTGTTCCAAAAATCGTTTCAATGGCTGCCATCACCTCTGTGGTGAGCTTTGGCAACACCTCTAACGCTTCCAGATTTTCCAGCAACTGCTCTTTTTTGGTTGCGCCCAGAATGGCCGTAGTAACATGAGGATTTTTAATGCACCAGGCTATGGACAAGGAAGCCGTACGAGCACCCAGTTCCGATGCGAGCTGCTCGAGTTGCTTTACTTTCTCGATTTTCGCTTCTACATAGGTCCGGTCTCTGAGCCATTCAAATCCCTGAATCGACAAACGGCTTCCTTCGGAAATACCCTGATTGTATTTCCCGGTAAGCAACCCACTTGCCAACGGACTCCAGATGGTTGTTCCCAAACCTACATTTTTGAAAATTTCCAGATACTCGTTTTCCATTTTGTTTCGGTTGAACAAATTGTATTCGGGCTGCTCCATGGTAGGTCCTATCAAACGATATGCTTGCGCCACCCGATGTGCTTCCATGATTTCCACCCCGCTCCATTCACTGGTTCCCCAATACAATATTTTCCCTTGTTGAATGAGGGTATTCATGGTCCAGACAACTTCTTCAATAGGCGTCTGCTTATCGGGACGATGGCAATAATATAAATCAAGATATTCTACCTGCAAACGTTTCAGTGCCTCATGACAAGCTTCGGTGAGATGCTTCCGGCTCAGGCCGGTTTGGTTGGGCTTGTTTTCTTTACCACGCCATCCAAAATAGGCTTTACTGCTAACCGTGTAAGAGGTACGGTCCCAGCTTTTGTTTTTCAATACGCGACCCATCATTTCTTCGCTTTTGCCTAATGAATAAATCTCGGCATTATCGAAGAAATTGATTCCGTTATCATAGGCGATCCCCATCAGCTCATCCGCCACTTTGTCTTCAATTTGTTTGTGAAACGTTACCCAACTTCCAAAAGAAAGTACACTGAGTTGCAATCCGGATTTGCCTAATCTTCTATATTCCATAACTAAATTTATTTCTGTTGAAACAATGAATGTCAAAAAACGTTCAATAAAACAGCAAGTTGAGGTTCAATTCCTGCTTTTTCAATTCCCTGAGAATTTCGATTCACCAACTAAAAGAATACCGGTAATGGTATCGATCCTGAAATTACGAAGCGCTTCATCACTTTCAAACCCTTTACCAAAAATGGTTTTGGTTTTTTGACGTATCTCCACATCACTGTTCGTAAAGAGTTTATGTTGGTTTTGTTCCCAAAAAAGTTCTTTGGTTTTTAATGTGTCGCCGTTCACACGAATCACAATGACACTGTCGGTGAGGATCACACGATTCAGTTGTTCGTAATAATTCCCCTTGCGGGCATCCAGATAACTTTCGATGTTCAAACTATCATCATAAAAATCAACATGCAGCGACCGGGGAAATTCAACGCGGGGCATACTGTCGTAATAACGCAACATATAAGGGGCCGTGAGACGGGCCTGTACCTTACCGGATTGACTGTAATAGCTTTCAACTTTTGTAACGGCATCCACACTCAGCAGGTCTTTTTGCAAATCACGGATCCGGTTGAGGTCGTTTTCACAAGCAACCCATAACAGACTGCAAAAAAGGAACACTGCAACAGTGAGCCATTTGTTACGGAGTGAAACTACATTAATCATATTTGCGCTTGATAAACCAAATATCGGAGAGTGAGAAGCCAACCGTAAAACGGAAATAGTTTTCGCGAAGCAGCGAAGTCCGATCGCTCCGTTGTCCAATTTCCAATGCTGTATTCACTACATTGCTCCGGTTCATTTCGGCATAGGAATATTTACGGATCGGCAAACCGGCACCAATTGTAAAACCATAACTTTTCAGGTTCCCCATGACGGTGAAAGGCTCACGTTGCAAATGAACGCCCGCACGGAACAAGACCTGACTCCAGTAGTTTCTTGAAACGCCTTTTACATCGGGAAGGTATTGTGTTCCTACATGAACCTGCCACGAGTTTTGCATGAGATCCTTTTCATTAAAATACCGGTAGTCGGCCCAATTGTATCTTACATAATCGGCGCCGATGTTCAATCTTCCTTTCCCTTCGGTATCAAACAAAAAGCCGACACCAAAATAAGACGGATATTGGATGTTCCCTTTGATGGCTCCTGATTCATAAACAGAATCGAGACGCAGTTCTGTCAACAGATCGTTGGAGAGCGTATAGCTTTGATAGTTCTCGCTTCTGTTGGTACGCAAAGAAGAACGAAGACTTCCGTAAGCACCCAGATTCAGGTTGCTTTTTTTACTGAGTGGTATCACATATTGCATCCCCAACTCCACAAACATGCTTCCGAAATTATTCCGGATTTCTTTTTTTCCGGATGTATAACGGTCGAATGCAGTATCATTATAAATTTCAACACGGGTTGTATAGTCTTTCGTTCCAAAACGATATCCTCCGTTGATACCGATGCTGAAATTTTTTCTGCCGATTGCGGTTCCCAAAAAAGCCTGATAAGAGCCCCCGTTTCCTTCATAGTAACTCATAAGACTGTCACCGGAAGCCATCTTCCCACCGCTTTGAATGTTGTAGTTCACTTTTGTAAGTGGTCGAAGACCAAAAGCCATTCCCCAGCTTGTTTTTGACTTCTCGGGTTTGATTTGAAATCCACCGGCCAAATAGGGGATGTACGCATTTTTGGAATTAAAACTGGCACCCCGGTTGTTGCGCAGGGTTCGGCTATTGATGTCTAAGCCGATATCAAGAACGGCTCTTTTGGAACCGATTTGAGCATAGGAGGCGGGATTGACGAAGTTGATGGTCTGGAAATCGCTGTATGCCGCGGCAACATGACCCATACCGCGATTGGTTACGGCTGCAGAAGGCACCATGTCACCCAACCCATACCGACTCCAGGGAGAATTATCCTGTCCTTTTGTTTCAATAACAAAAGAAAGCAGGGATAAAAAAGCAACGATTAACCTTTTACCTATTGAGCTCACTGATTGCATACAGACCTTTAAAGATTAGATGAGGGTCTGCAAATATCATGTTTTTGAGCAGAGGAGCAAAATGGAGGGTATTACCCCCGGTTAACAGCACGTTAAAGTTCCCGAACTTCTCCTGATAAGCGTCGATGATTCCGTCGATCTCCTTTGCCATACCCCATGCCACACCACTCAGCAAATTAGTCTTGGTATCATATCCGATGAGCGGAAAGTTCCATTCCATACCAATCAACGGGAGCTTGGCGGTAAGTCCGTGCATGGATTGAAAGCGCATATCCAACCCCGGAGCAATGCTCCCACCCAAAAACTCGCTGTTTTGGTTGATAAAATTGTAGGTGATGCAGGTTCCCAATCCAATAGCCAGATTGTTTTTACCCGGAAACAGATGAACCGCAGCGGCACATAAAGCCAGTCGGTCCGCACCTACCGTTTCGGGTTTGCCAACAGGAATCGTGAATGGCAACCGGGTTTGATGCGTGAGCTTATGGAAACCGGTATGGTGCTCCAGCATCTTTTCTGTGAGCGGGGAATGGTTGATGACCGATGACAAAATGGAGTAGCGGGGCTTGGTTTTGTGAAGCAAGTCCTCGATAGTTTCTTTGCTGTCATCATTTAAAATCAGAACCTCTTTCAGGTTGTTGGATTCAAAAACAGCACATTTCAAACGGGTGTTTCCAAAATCCAGGCAAATCGTTACAGACATAGTATAAAATTAATACGAACTTGACGTTGAGTCAAGAGCGCTTAAAAATCAAACTCAAAAGGTTTTAAATTTCTGAAGTGGCCATTCAGTTTTACCCGTTCTTTCAAATGCTCCATTTCGGACAATACCGGCACGACTTTCCCTAAATGACGCTTCAAATATTCCTGACGCTGCAGTTCCCGGCTTATTCCCAGCAATTCGTACTCTTCCTCCTGGTTTAATCCGGCATGATGTGCCACATCAAAACTGTTGAGGGCCTCATCCGGTTTTTTAAACTCTTTACTGATTTGCAAAAGCCGGTGCATTTCTTTTACACCCGCTACAATTTTTTGCATCAGCAAACGATTGCCGTCATTTACGACATCGGGATAGGTTACGATGGCGCCTCCATACAATTTTTCAGGAATCGCACGGATCTGTTCCAGCACACGAAATACTTTCAGGCCTTGTACCGTGACATCCATTTTACCGTCGTCGTACACTTTTTTGATGCCTACAA
>CANGQQ010000006.1 GCA_947456025.1 Chitinophagaceae bacterium
ATTGGTGGAACCATGAGCGGAGGAACTCTTGTTGCCTCAACGGGCACCATTGAATATTATGGTGATGGAACAGGTGGTACAAGCTCAAACCAAACAATTGGCAATTACAGTTACAACAACTTAAAAACATCAGGTAACGGGACAAAGACTTTGGCTGCAAATACCACAATGTATGGGACGCTTACCATCAATGCCGGTACAACGCTCGCACTCAGTTCATTTTCGTTGAATACTCCAGCAAGTATGGAGTTACAAAATGGATTATCCGCTTCATCTATCACCGGTTCCGGACTATTAACACTGGGAGGAAATGTAAACGTTACAAAAATATCCGGAACAGGAACAGGTGCTACGATCAGTTGTCCGGTTGCACTAAACAACGGAAGTACAAGAACATTCACTGTTCCCGATGAAACAACAAGTGCAAACGATTTAACGATCAGTGGAGTCATAAGCACGAGCGGAGCTTTGGTAAAATCCGGAAGTGGAACACTTGTTTTGTCAGGTAATAATTCCTATTCAGGAGGAACCACGCTCAATGGAGGTGCTTTAACCATCAGTCATACAAATGCTTTGGGCTCCGTTTCAGGAGCGCTCTCGGTTTCAAGTGGCACGTTGGTTAATATAGGCGCCAATGTTACGGTTGGGAACTTAACATTAGGCGGGTTAGGAACTGCAAACGGCACATGGGGAGATACCGGATCAGGAGCAACCTTTATCAACACAACTTATTTCCGTTCAAGCAATCGAATTACTGTTAGCAATGATACAAGAATAACTCCCACGGTATCAATTACCGTTGGTTCCTATACCTATAATGGTTCAACACAAGGACCATCTGTTGCCACCAATACTGGCACAGGAACAAGCTATTCTTTCAGTTACTCCGGAGCAGGATATGGTCCAAGCGCAACTGCTCCTACCAATGCCGGCAACTACAATGTGGTTGCTACCGTAGCTGCTAGCACTGACGGCTTTTACAAAGCGGCCAATTCAAGTTCCATCGCATTTTCAATTAATAAAGCTGTCCTCACCGTTACAGCCAACAACCAAACCGTTTCTTATGGAACGCCAGTAGCATCCGTAACCGCAGCAGGATCTTATAGTGCAACAGGATTCGTAAACGGACAAACCGCATCCGTCATCAGTGGCTCCGCTTCCTATACCACGAACTATACAACCACCACTAATGCAGGTACTGCGGGTATCACAATTACACCTGTGGTAACGGGCTTAAGCGCAACCAACTATTCTTTTACAGCCGTCAACGGTACCATTACCATCAATAAAGCTGTACTGACTATTACGGCCAACAACCAAACCGTTTCCTACGGAACGTCCGTGGGTACTGTAACCGCTGCAGGGGCTTATACCGCAACCGGATTTTTAAACGGACAAAACGCATCCGTCATCAGTGGCTCCGCTTCCTACACCACGAACTATACCACCACCACCAATGCAGGTGCTGCGGGCATCACAATTACACCTGTGGTAACGGGCTTAAGCGCAACCAACTATTCTTTTACAGCCGTCAACGGTACCATTACCATCAATAAAGCTGTACTGACTATTACGGGCAACAACCAAACCGTTTCCTACGGAACGGCCGTGGCTACCGTAACCGCTGCAGGTGCTTACACCGCAACCGGATTTTTAAACGGACAAACCGCATCCGTCATCAGTGGCTCCGCTTCCTATACCACGAACTATACCACCACCACCAATGCAGGTGCTGCGGGCATCACAATTACACCCGTGGTAACGGGCTTAAGCGCAACCAACTATTCTTTTACAGCCGTCAACGGTACCATTACCATCAATAAAGCTGTACTGACTATTACGGCCAATAATTCAACTAAAATGTATGGCAGCTCTCAAGCCACACCGGTTGCAGGCTCCAATTCATTTACATCATCAGGATTGGCAAATAGTGAAACCATAGGCTCAGTTACATTAACCTACAGCCCAGGAGCCCTTGGCGCACTGGATCCGGTAGGCAGTACATCGACAATCACACCCTCTTTAGCAACAGGTGGCAGTTTTTCTTCTTTAAACTATACGATCAATTACAATACCGGAACACTAACGGTAATTGCGTTTACATACACGTCTTCAACAAATTTCAGAACAAAACAAAGTGGTTCCTGGAACAGTCCGCTGATTTGGGAAGCAACCAATGATGGAACTAATTGGATTTCTGCGGCACAATCACCATCCAGCGCAAATAATACGATAGTGATTCTAAATGGACATCTTGTTACCGTTAACACAGATGTAACTACAGATCAAACAACAGTGAACAACGGAGGAACCTTAACCATTGCTTCCGGATCCACTATAACAATCGGGTCCAGTGGAGCTGTTGACTTACAAGTAAATGGTGTTTTAAACATAAACGGATCATTAATAAACCAAGGTGATGTTGTAGGAGCATCCACCAATTTGATTATTAACAATGGAGGCGCTTACACCCATAATCAGAATGGAGGATCTATTCCGTATGCAACCTGGAATACAGGCTCACTCTGTAACGTTAATGGAAATACAGGATCCAGTCTAACAGGAACAGATCAAAACTTTAAAAATTTTACCTGGAATTGTACAGCGCAAAATTCAAATGACGTGAGTCTTAGCAATGGTTTTGGAGTTACCGAAACCTTAACCATCGTAAGTACAGGTTCCGGAAGCTTGAATCTTCCGAATGGTACTACGTCAATAAAAAATTATTCACAGAGTGGAGGAATCGTTCAAGCCTATAGTTTATTGAGCAATCAAACCATCCAGCTTAATATATCAGGCGACTTTAACATGAGTGGAGGAACATTGCGCTCCACAGCCGTAATTTTGGGCACAACAACCCTGAATGTAAATTTCAATGGAACTTCTGCACAATTGTTTAACAAATCAGGCGGCACCATTTCTACGTTCATCTTTTGGGGAACAGCCACGAATACATTTACTATAAACAACGGCGCTATCGTTGACTTTGGTACCTCGGTGTTGAATGGTACCGGAAATTTCACAAACAATGGTACATTAATCACAGCACATGCAGATGGAATTACAACCACAGGGAATAGCGGCGCCATTCAGTTAAATGGTACCCGTACGTACAGCACGAGTGGAAATTATCATTTTGATGGATCTGTTGCGCAAATTACAGGCACAGGCTTACCTTCCATTGTCAATAATCTTACAATCGAAAACACAAGCGGTGTTTCATTAACAAACTCGGTCACGATCAACAACACATTAAACTTAATAAATGGTTCTCTGAATATTGCATCCAAAACACTGACATTTCAAAACGGAAATGTTCCGATCCAAAAGACTTCAGGATTTCTTACGCTTTCAAATAATGTCAATCTCGTCTTTGGAACAACCGGCAATACCGGAGGCGCATCTTGCAATCTTCCGGACAATCTATTTTCAAGCGGATCCGAAGTCAATCAAGTTACCATCAACCGCACCAATCGGATAGGCCTTGGGAATAATCTCTTGATTTTGAATGGCAGCTTAACATTAACCAATGGTGTTTTGGATGCATCAGGAAGCAGTCTCGTTTTTCAAAACCATCATACGCCGGTACAAAGATCAAACGGAAGCATTACCACGAACAGTTCCACTAATATTAGTTTTGGATCAAACGGCAATAAAGGTGGAAATGAATTTACACTACCGGACTTTTTGTTTACAACAACACCAGTACTGAATCAACTTAACATCAACCGAAACAATTCATTGAAATTAGGAAATCAAGATTTGATCATTAATGGAACACTGAATCTGACTTCAGGAAATTTTGATATCTCAAACCGGACCATCACTTTTCAAAATGGCAACATTCCAATTGAACGAGATGGCAGTAACACAATTGGCAAACTGATCACGAATACAAATACAAGTATTGTTTTTGGCACTTCCGGAAATAAGGGCGGAAGTACATTTACGATACCAACCGATGTTTTTAATACTGTACCCGCATTATTCAATTTCAGTATCAACCGTACGAATCCGGTTATTTTGGGCAGTCAGGATCTAACGATTCTTGGCACTCTAACCCTGACTTCAGGCATTCTATCTGCAGGTAGTAATACGGTGATTTTAGGGGCAGACGGAATAGTAAGCGGAGGAAGTGCAAACAGTCACATACAAGGCAATCTTAGAAAATGGATTAAAGCAGGTACAAGTACCATCAGTTACCAAACAGGTGATGGAACGGTTTATGCGCCTGTTCACTTAACCTTAAATGGAAGTATTTCTACCTCAACCGGAAGTATTACCGTCAAAACGATTGCAGGAGATCAACCCAATATTGGTTCATCCGGTATTAATAATAATTCCAGCGTAAATCGATATTGGACGATATCAGAAAACACATCCGTTACCGGAATGAATTCTTTTCATGCCAATTTCAATTACAACAGTAATGACAATGATCCGGTTTCAATTCCTGGCAATTATGTCTTACGTCGGTACTATCTTTCAGCCTGGACCACTTTAACAAGAAACGGAACTCCCACATCGATATCCGCTTCTGCCAGTGACATTACTTCATTTGGTGACTTTGCAATTGGTAACATAACCGGAACCATTGCCGTTTCAACACAACCAACAGGAGTTTCGGTGTGTGCCCCCGGAAATGCAAGTTTTACGTCAGCATCATCATCCGTGCCTGCACCCACGATTCAATGGCAAAGAAGTACCGGAGGGGGATTGTATGAAAACATTACTGCCAATATGGACGAAGGAACCGTGTACAGTGGATTTACGAGCGGAACCTTACAAATTACGGGAACATCCACTTCCATGAATGGCTATGTATACCGGGCGGTCTTTACCAACATTAATGGAACTGTTAATTCTAACGATGCCTCACTCACTGTAAATGCTGTTTTAACACCTACTTCCAGTGTGATAATTCAGAACGGAAGTAACGCAATTTGTGAAGGCAGCGTTGTTACTTTTAAAGCCATTACAGGAAATACCGGAGGCGGAACAATCAACTATGACTTCAAAATCAATGGAACGAGTGCGCAAAACAGCAATTCCAATTTATTCACTTCATCCGGCTTCTCCAATGGAGATGTCGTATCCTGTGATATTGAAATTACAGGCGGATTGTGCCTTACCCGTAACACAGTTTCTTCAACAACAACAAACACGAATGTTTCGATGCTCGTTACTGCACCAACTGTTACCCTTAGTTCTTCAACAGGAGCAACAATTTGCTCCGGCACACGTGTTGTATTCACGGCAACGGCATCTAATTATCTAACGGGTTCTGTCAGTTACAATTTTATGATCAATGGAACCAGTGTACAGAACAGTACTCAAAATACGTTTGAATCCAACACATTGGAAAACGGACAAATTGTAAACTGTACGATTGTAATCAGTGGCGGCACCTGCGACGGCAAAACGGTTTCTTCAAACGCTATTAGCATGACGGTGCATCCTAATGTAACACCAACTGTTCAGTTGAACACCTCTTCCGGAAATCGAATATGCAATGGAACTTCGGTAGTCTTTACAGCCGTTCCAAACAACCTCGGTGGAGGCACCGTTGTATCATATGACTTTCAAATCAATGGAACCAGTGTTCAGAACTCTAATTCAAACAGTTTTACAACATCGGGACTGATCAATGGACAACAAATCAATTGCATACTGAATACCACCGGTGGAATTTGTTCAGCAGCAAATGCAACATCGAATACCATTACAATGGAGGTAGTAGCCATTCCAACTTTGACACTGACCGCATCACCTTCCGGCACAAAATGTTTCGGAACACCCATCACTTTTACAAGTATTGCGGGGAATTTAAATTCAGGAACGATTGCGAGCTACAATTTTATATTGAATGATCAAACAGTTCAAAACACAGGTAGCACTTCGTTCTCCAGCTCACAATTAGAAAATGGAGATATCATCAGATGTGACGCTGTTGTGAATGGTGGAACATGTTCCGGTACTACCATTAGATCCAATACAATTACTGCAGCAATTGTGGAACAATTCACACCATCTGTTATGTTAACGGTAGCTCCCGGTTCGACTATCAATTATGGGAACCAGGTAACATTCACAGCGCAGGCTTCGAATACAAACAATGGAACTATTCTGTATAACTTCAAAGTCAACGGTGTTTCTGTTCGAAACAATACTTCCAATAGTTACAATACAAGCACTTTAACAAATGGAACTGTAGTTACATGTGAAATTACGGTTTCAGGCACTACGTGCTTGAGTGTTTCAAGAGCAACGTCAAATGCAATTACAATGACCGTCAATGGAACAGCAGGTGGCCCGCTTGATGAATATATCTGGACGGGGGCTGTCAGTACCAACTGGAGCATCGCCGGAAATTGGAGTGGTAATGTAATCCCTAATGAAGGATCCGACATTTTGCTTCCTTCCGGTTTGAGCCGTTACCCGGTAATTGGCAGTGGAGTGATCCCTGTTGGAACTATAACGTTACAGTCTGGCAGCTCGCTTACGCTTAATGGAACAGGCATCCTGCAGGTGGAAGGAACAATTACCGGCAGCGGAACGATACATGCATTAAACGGAACACTGGAAATGAGTGGAAGCGAAATGCAAACTATCAATGGTAGTCTTTTCGTGAACAACACCATTCAAAACATCATCATCAGTAATCATGTAACGTTATCAGGTACTATAAACATAACCGGCAGAGTTTCATTTGGCAATGTGAACAATAAGACATTATCGAGCAATGGATTTCTTGTCTTAAAATCAACTGTATCAGGAACGGCAGTAGTTGCAGATGTAACCAATTCAAGCAGAAACACCGGAAACACCATTTCCGGAAATGTAACGGTTGAACGTTATATACCTGCGGGAAGAAAATGGCGTGGTCTTTCTACTCCATTAAAAGGAAGTGTGCAAAACAGCATTTTTGACAACTGGCAAAATGGTGGCATTGAACGTGCCGGAACCGGAGCCTTGTTGTGGAGCCCCTCGGGCACCGGAGCATCAGGAAATGGGTTTTCTCAGAATACAAATGTTGGAGCAAGTGCCAATATCAGAGGCTATTCAGTAAGTGCATTTACAATACCAACATCTACAAAATCCGCTTTGCTCTTCAATCAAACAGGCCCCAAACCGTATCTGGTATTTGTAACAGATCAGTATTATAGCAATGTGACTCAGGGTAAAATGAATTTGACATCAGGAGCTTCTGCTACAACCTTAAAAGCGAGCGGCGAATTGATAACCGGCTCTTACACTTTGTCCAGTTTGTCATCAGGTTATCAGATGATCGCGAACCCTTATGCTTCACCAATCGACTTTGCAACCTTAGGAAAGATCAACATCAACAACCAATTCTGGGTATGGGATCCGAAATTATTTGGCTTCAGTGGCTACGGAGGCTATGTTTATACGAGTAGCTCCGGAGCAGGATATATTTCCAGTCCGATCGACGAAGAGGGTAGTTATACCGGAAACTCATCCGTAATTCCTGCAGGAGCTGCATTTTGGGTGAGTGTAAATGAAGGATTTACGGGTTCACTCAGTTTTTCTGAAACAGATAAGACAACAGGGGGGTATTCTGTATTTGGAGGAAGAGTTTCTGAAACAAAAACAGCCTTATTAAGAGTGAATTTGAAAAATCCGGCCGGAAATCAATTGTATGATGGAGTTACAGCAGGTTACGACGATCGGTTCTCTGAGTTAGTAGATCAGGTTGATGTTAAAAAATTTGGAATTGGAGGGGAAAACATCTCCATTCGAAGAAGCAATCTGGATCTTGCAATGGAGTTCCGTCCAGCTCACTATCGTTACGATACCCTCTTTTTGAGGTTGCATAATATGCAGCAAAAAGACTACATCCTTAATATCAGCGGATCAGATTTTGAATTGAATTCGGGTGTATCAGCCGTCTTGCAAGACTTGTATCTTAACACTGAAACACCATTGAATTTGTTCGGAAAAACCGTAATTGCATTTAAAGTTTCATCTGGCGTAACCACTTCTAATGACCGCTTTCGAATTATATTCAGAAAAATGGATGTAACGCCGGTCCAAAACAGGGCGTTCGAAAAAGGAATCAGTCTGTACCCGAATCCGGTTGCTAAAGGTGGTTTGTTACAGGTCGAATTCAATCAACTAAAAGCCGGCAATTACAAAATTCTTTTATACAATATGCTTGGTGCAAAAATTTCAGAAAAAAGTATCCAGCATATTGGCGGAACATCAACCTATGTATTCAGTACCGAATCCAATTTAAAATCCGGAACGTACATTGTGGATGTGCGAGACGAAAAAGGAGTGTCACAAAAACTCAAGTTAGCCGTTGAATAAACCTGAAAGAGACATCATAAGATGTCTCTTTTTTATTTTTAGGATGGGTTCACGTTGCTGCTAAGGGCTTGTTAATTCAACGAATTTACAGCAGTGGTAAGACATACCTCATCTTTTATCGTTATTTTTACCCTTATTCTATGTCCAAACTTTTATCTTATATGTTTACGAAGAAAAGTCTCTTCATTATACTTGTATTGATTTTAGGCAGCAGTGTCTTTTTTGCCGTTCGCTCTTCCTCTCATAAAACACCCGAAAACCGTTATGAGAAAATATTAGCGTTGATAGGAGAGATGCTGGAAGACGGACATTTCAGTCCCAAAAAGATCGATGACAATTTTTCAAAAGAGGTTCTGACCCGATTTCTGAAAAGTCTGGACCCGGACAAAATCTATTTTTTAGCTTCCGATATTGATCAATTTAAAAAATTTGAAAAACGGATTGACGATGAAATTCACGGTGCTAAGTTGGAATCCTTTTACCTGATCAATGAAGTTTTCAAAAAAAGAGTTTCAGAGGTTGCCGTTTACTATAAAGAAATATTAAAATCACCCTTCGATTTCAATATTGATGAAACCTATGTAGATGAAAGCGACAATCTGCCATATCCTAAAAATGAAGCTGCACGCAAAGAAGCCTGGAGAAAGAAATTAAAATTCCACACATTGGAAAAGTATGTTGAACTGATTGAGCAGCAGGAAAAAAATAAAATCAGGGAGCAACCTGCCTTATCCAAGCAGGAAATGGAAAAACAAGCCCGGGAAAAGGTTTCAAAAATCTATGACCGTATGTTTGACCGTTTCCGTAATCGTTTCAAGGATGATGATCGTTTCAACCTCTTCGTGAACGATATCACAGAAACCATGGATCCACATACCACTTATTTCCCTCCAATCGAAAAACGTTCATTCGATGAACAGATGAGCGGAGAATTTTATGGAATTGGGGCCACGTTGATGGAAGAAGATGGAAATATCAAAATCGGCACTGTTGTAACCGGCAGCCCGGCTTCAAAATCAGGTGAAATCAGGGCAGGGGATTACATTCTAAAAGTAGCTCAGGGAGCAGAAGAACCTCAGGATTTGAGCGGTTTTTCGGTGGAAGACGCGGTACGCATCATTCGTGGGAAAAAGGGTACTGAAGTGCGGCTTACGATCAAAAAAGCGGATGGGACGGTTAAAGTTATTTCGCTGATTCGTGAAAAAATCAATTTAGATGATACTTATGCTAAAAGTCTGATCATTCAGGGACCCGACAATTACAAAATCGGATACATCTATTTGCCTGAATTTTATGCCAATTTCAACGATCCAAACGGCGCACGGTGCGCCAATGATGTAGCCAAAGAGATCATTAAGTTGAAGATGGAGAAGGTAAGCGGAATCATTCTCGATCTCCGTACAAACGGAGGCGGCTCATTGATGGATGTGGTTCAGATGGTGGGTCTCTTCATAGAAGATGGTCCGGTTGTTCAGGTTAAAAGTCGCGATGAAATCCCAACGATTCTTCGCGACCGCGATAATAATATACTTTGGAATGGACCTTTAACTGTAATGGTAAACGAATTCAGCGCATCTGCATCTGAAATCTTTGCCGCAGCCATTCAGGATTACAAAAGAGGATTGGTGATTGGCAGTACATCCACATATGGTAAAGGAACCGTTCAACCAAGCCTCGAACTGGAGCGAAATACCTGGAGCACCAGTGAACCTGTTGATTTGGGTTCTTTAAAACTGACACTTCAAAAATTCTATCGGATTTCGGGGGGAAGCACCCAGTTAAAAGGCGTTGTTCCGGATATTATTTTACCCGACCAGTACGAATATTTGCAATACCGCGAAAAAGATGATCCCGCTGCTTTGGGATGGGATGAAATCAACAGTACGCAATATAAAATCTGGAACAGCGAGTACAATTTAAGTGAAGTCATCCAGCGTACCAATGAACGTATTCGTCAAAACAGTTCGTTTCTAAAAATAAAAGAACACACCGACTGGCTATCCAAAAACAACCAAAAAGTGTATTCTTTAAAGCTGGATCAGTTCCGCAAGGAAAAGAAAGCGTTAAGCGAGACCGTTCGTCAAATCGATACGCTTACAAAATTACCTGAAGCACTCAATATCATGAATCTTAAAGATGATTTGGTGCGAATCGAGCAAGATTCATTGAAAAAAGAACGCAATAACCTGTTTCTGAAATTACGTAAAAACGATTTACACTTAGGCGAAACGGTTAATATTATGTATGACATGATCCAGCAATATTATATTGCACTCAACAAACAGGCTGGAAGATCCAAGGAATAAAATGCTTTAGGAGGGTTTGATTGTCAAATTTTGCAAAATCGTTTGAGCCTGTTTGACCTGTTGTGGACTAATATCCAAATGCGTAACAAATCGAATCTGATGCTTTCCTGTTGCAAAACATAATATTCTGTATTCTCTAAGTTGTTCAACAAAAGAAGCCGCAGAAAAATTGTGGTACAAATTAAACAAGACGATATTGGTTTCCACCGGCAAGACTTGTTCCACAAACGACAACCCTCTTAAAGTTTTTGCTAGCTCTGTTGCATGCGCATGGTCTTCGGCTAGTCGGCCAATATGGTGATCCAGTGCATACAATCCGGCTCCAGCCAAAATACCTGCCTGACGCATGCCACCTCCTAAAACTTTTCGGATCCGTCTTGCTAATTGAATGTCTTTAGATGTCCCCAACAAAACACTTCCGACAGGTGCTCCTAATCCCTTACTCAAACAAATCGAGATGCTATCAAACAGTTCCCCGTAAGCGATCGGAGATTGATGTGTAGCCACCAATGCGTTAAATAAACGCGCCCCGTCAAGATGCAGCTTCAATTTATTTTCAAGACAAACACTTTTAATATCTTCTATATCAACAAGTTCATAAACACTTCCGCCTCCTCTGTTACACGTATTTTCGAGAACGACCAATTGAGATTGGGCCTTATGAATGTCGTTGGGATTGATGGCATCCCTGACTTGCCAGTCCTTAACTCGTCCCCGGTCACCTCTCAGCAACCGAACGGAAGCCCCGGAATTGAAGGCAATACCGCCACCTTCGTATTGATAAACATGGCTCAATTCATCGCAAATAACTTCGCTACCCGGTTGGGTATGCAGTTTAATAGCAATTTGATTGGCCATTGTTCCGGACGGACAAAACAAGCCCGCCTCCATTCCAAACCTGCTTGACAATTGGTGCTCTAATTCATTTACCGACGGGTCTTCGCCAAAAACATCGTCTCCGGTAGCAGCTTTAGCCATCGCCTCCAGCATACCTGGAGTTGGTTTGGTTATGGTATCGCTTCTAAAATCAATCCAATCCATGAAAAATGTAGTTTATTTATGAAAATGCATCAAAATTGTGTCTATTTATTGATTTAGACAGTTTTGACTTCAACCTTTTTGTGCTTTGGGAGTTAATTTTAGGGAGTTATGCAGAAACGTTATGAAAAGCGAAAATTGCGTATTAACTTTGCGGCAATAAACAGGTTTTCGTCCATTTTCAACAAATTGTAAAATTTTCCCTGTCTATTTTACGTTCTAAACAAAAACAAGGAGATCATTTCATATGCGGCAATTAAAAATCGCTACCCAGATTACGAATCGTGATTCACAGGCAGTAGAAAAATATTTACAGGAAATTTCAAAAATTCCCATGATCACTCCGGAGGAGGAAACGACTCTTGCTCAACGGATTAAAATGGGTGATCAGCGCGCCTTGGATAAACTGGTTCAATCCAACCTCCGTTTTGTGGTTTCTGTGGCAAAACAATACCAACATCAGGGTTTATCGCTCAGTGATTTGATCAATGAAGGCAATCTGGGTCTCATCAAAGCTGCACAACGTTTCGATGAAACCAAAGGGTTTAAATTCATTTCATATGCGGTTTGGTGGATTCGTCAGTCAATTTTACAAGCCTTGGCAGAACAAGGACGTTTGGTTCGTTTGCCTCAAAACAAAATTGGCACTTACAATAAAGCCAACAAAGCCTATATGGCATTTGAACAGGAACATGAGAGAGAACCTTCAACTGAAGAATTGGCCGATATCCTGGAAATGAGCGAAACCGAAATCAATAATATTTTTCAAAGCAATACCCGGCATACTTCGCTGGACGCTCCCGTTCATGAAGCGGAAGATGTAGCAATGGGAGATTTGCTGGAAGGAAGTGATGATACGGATGAAGATGTGATGAAAGACTCCTTGCGCAATGAAATTCGCAGAGTTTTGAAATCTTTAAGTCCGCGTGAAGCAGAAATTGTAAATGCTTATTTCGGACTCGACGGAGAAAATGGTGTTACGATTGAACAAATCGGTCAGAAATACGATCTCACAAAAGAACGAATCCGTCAAATCAAGGAACGCGCCATTAAACGTCTGCAAAAAGCACGTTTCAGTAATGCATTGAAGAGCTATTTAGGCAACTAAATCATTTATATGGGTATTAAGTACAAATCCTTCCGGTTCTTCCGGAGGGATTTTTTTTATATCCGTGCCCTTGTAAATGGATTTAATGTTTTCTTATAACTGTGAGACTTTCCTGAATTGTACATTTGCAGTTATGAAAGCGTTTTCCCTGCTTGTGGTGGTTCTCATCTTTTTTTCATCCTGTGAAAAAAGGATCGAATTCAATCTCAAAAATGCCGAACCGGTCTTAAATGTTGACGCATCAATTGAAAACGGGAAAGACCCGGTCGTTGTCTTAACCAAAAGTCTGAATTTCTTTTCTACGATATCCATACAAGACATTTCCAATTCACTCATAAAAGATGCAAAAGTTTTTATCAGCAATGGAGTTGCAACACAGGAGTTGAACAGAATTGATGTTCCCTTACCCGGAGCGATCAGTTACAGTTATTATTCCTTTGACCCTTCGGTGGGCACAACACGGATCCAGGGAGAACTAAACACAGCCTACCAGTTAAAGATTATTTGGAATGGAAAAGAATATAATGCCAATACAACCATTCCTCCAATACGAAAAACACTGGACTCCATCTGGTGGGAAAAAGCACCTTTTACCCCGGATACCAGCACGAAAGTAGTAGTTAAAGGAACCGTAACAGACCCTCCGGAATTTGGCAATTACATCCGTTATTTTACAAAAGTGAACGATGAACCCTTTTTCCCCGGGTTAGGCTCTGTATTTGATGATTTACTGGTGAATGGCACTACTTATGAAGCCACCATAGACAAAGGAGTGAACAGAAATTCGGATATTGACTTTGAACAAATCGGTTTTTTCAAAAAAGGAGATAACGTCACCATCAAACTCTGCAACATCGACAAAGCGACCTATGATTTTTGGAGAACGGTTGAGTTCAGCTATTCCAGTATTGGAAACCCTTTTTCATCGCCCACCAAAATCAAAGGAAATATCAGCAATGGAGCTTTGGGCTATTTTGGAGGGTACGCTGCCATGTTTAAATCACTGACCATTCCCCGTTAGTTATCCACAAATCCGTTCTCTTTGAACAGCAGAGACTTATTTACAATTACATCCCTCTATTTTTGTTGACTTGTAAAATGAAGAATATGGAACAATCAGAAAAAGTACATTGTTTGATTATTGGTTCTGGCCCTGCAGGTTATACAGCGGCCATCTATGCCGCTCGTGCAAATATGAAGCCTGTCTTGTATCAAGGCATTCAACCCGGGGGCCAATTGACCATTACCACAGAAGTCGAAAACTATCCAGGATATCCCGAAGGCATACAGGGACCTGAAATGATGATTGACTTCGAAAAGCAAGCTAAGAGAATGGGAGCCGATATTCGTTACGGATTGGCTACAAAAGTCGATTTTTCCTCTACACCTCATAAAGTTTGGATCGATGAAGAGAAATTAATTGAAGCCGACAGTGTGATCATTTGTACCGGGGCCAGTGCAAAATGGCTTGGACTTGAAAGCGAACAACGTCTGAACGGCTATGGCGTGAGTGCCTGTGCTGTTTGCGACGGGTTCTTCTTCAGAGGAAAAGAAGTTGCAATTGTGGGGGCCGGTGATACCGCAGCAGAAGAAGCCCTTTATTTAAGTAAGCTTTGCACTACGGTACATATGTTAATCCGAAAAGATGTGATGCGGGCCAGTAAAATCATGCAGGATCGTGTACGAAATACCCCCAATATTAAAATCTACTGGAACTCAGAAACAGTCGAAATTTTAGGCGAAAAAAAGGTAGAGGGAATGCGCATCAGAAACAACAAATCCGGTGATGAACAGGAGGTACCCTTACAAGGGTTCTTTGTAGCAATCGGGCATCAACCCAACTCCGATATCTTCAAGGACTGGTTGACAATGGATGAAGCCGGATACATTCAAACCATTCCGGGCTCTTCCAAAACCAACCTTGAAGGCGTGTTTGCTGCCGGTGATGTTCAGGATAAAATCTACCGTCAAGCCGTTACAGCCGCAGGTAGTGGGTGTATGGCCGCTTTGGATGCAGAGCGTTATTTAAGCGCAAAAGGATCCATCTAATCACAACACAACAACAAATTGGATTGCCTTTTTGCAACCAACAGGAATCCGGTCGATTCCTGTTGGTTTGTTTTTGAATCGGTATGTTTACGCATCTTTTGGTTTTCCGAATTCATAACCTTGTAAACGGAGTGCATATTTCAATTTGACATGGAAGATGTTCGTCTTCAGAAATGTATAATATATGATGACCGTTCATTTAAAACAAGTTGAACTTTTTGGACATCACGGACTTTATGAAGGAGAGGAGCCTACAGGTGGTTGGTTCGTCATTGATTTGTCGGTCTTATATGAGCCTGTATTCCCGATCACCACATTGGAGCAAACCGTGAATTATGCCGATTTATTTGAGCTGGTACAACAAGAAATGAAGCAAACAAAGGCGTTACTCGAAATGGTTGCGGAGTCGATCTGTAATGCTGTGAAGCAACAATACCCTGCTGTTCTTCAAATTCAAATAAGTATCTTTAAGAAAAAGCCGCCGATTCCGAATTTTAAAGGCAGTACCGGAATCACGCTTGAAAAATCGTTTCCGGCATCATGAGACCTAAATGCACCTTTCTTTTCTTCATCTGCTATTTGTTGTTCCTCCATCAACCGTCACAGGCACAAAGTATTGAGGCTTTAATTCAACAAGGAGATTTGCTGGAAAAACAAATGAGGGAAGAAGAAGCCTATCAACGCTTTAAAGAAGTTGTAAAACTTCAACCCCGAAACCTGTATGCACTCATCCGAAGCAGTGAATTGGCCAGCAGGGTTGGAAAACGACAACTTAAGGAAGAACGGCAGTATGATTATTACAACGCCGCTCGCATCTATGCAGAACGTGCCATCAAAGAAAATCCCTACGATTCTGATGCCAATATGGTGATGGCTGTTGCATTTGGCAGAATGGCGTTAATGAAAAACGGGAAAGATAAAGTGGCAAGTGTTCGAGATATCAAAACCTTTGCCGAACGTTCCCTGCACTACAATCCCAAAAACTTTAAAGCCATGCATGTACTTGGGAAATGGCATTACGAAGTCAGTAACTTAACCGCTATTGAACGAGGAGCGGCCCGTATTCTATTTGGCGGTTTACCGAAAGCTTCCTTTGATTCTTCGATCTATTTCTATGAAAAAGCCAGGGTATTGAGTCCCGGTTTTATTCTCAACTATCTGGAACTGGCAAAAGCTTATGAAAAAAACAACAAACGAGCCAAAGCCATCGAACTGCTAAAATACATCCGAAGGTTACCGAATACCATCTACGATGATGCCATCATCAAAGCGGAAGCCGCCCAACTTCTGGAAAAATGGAAACGGAATTGAGCAGATTGATCCTGAATGATCAATTCATTTTATGATACTTTTGCAACTTAAAACGATCATTTGAAGGTCTCTGTACTTTTTATTACGCCTCCCTTTACTCAGTTGAATACTCCGTATCCGGCAACAGCCTACTTAAAAGGCTTTCTGAATACAAAAAACATCTCCTCTTATCAATGCGATCTGGGGATCGAAGTCTTGTTGCAATTGTTTTCTTCAAAAGGGCTGACCGAAATGTTTGGTTCAATTCATTTGAATGAATCCTACAGTGACAATGTACAGCGAATACTTGCGCTCAAAGAAGAATACATTCATTGCATTGATGACGTCATTCGTTTTTTACAAGGCAAAAATCCTACCATAGCTGCACTTATAGCCTCCAGAAACTTCTTACCGGAAGCCGGTCGTTTTCAAAACACAACAGATCTTCAATGGGCTTTCGGAGCAATGGGCATACAGGATAAAGCAAAGCATATCGCCACCTTATTTCTTGAAGACCTGTCGGATTTGATTTGTGCTTGTGTCGATGAACATTTTGGTTTCAGCAGATATGCAGAACGATTAGGCCGTTGCGCCAATCAGTTTGACGAACTGCATATGGAGTTGCAGAAACCATTTTCCCTTATTGAAACAATTTTAATCCGTCTGCTCAATGAAAAAATCACATTAACGAATCCCGATCTCGTTGCATTATCTGTTCCTTTTCCCGGAAATTTATTTTCTGCTTTTCGATGTGCACAATGGATCAGACACAACCATCCGCACATAAAAATTGCAATGGGAGGGGGCTTTCCAAACACAGAACTCAGATCACTGAAAGACACACGTGTTTTTGACTATTTTGACTTTATAACACTTGATGATGGAGAAGCTCCCATTGAACAGATACTGAAATACATCAACAAAGAAGTCGAGCTCAACGAACTCAAAAGAACCTGGTTGATGATTGAAGACCAGGTTTCATATATAGATCAGGGACTTTGTAAAGACTATAAACAAGCGGATACCGGAACACCCGATTACAGTGATCTTTTACTTGATCAATACATTTCGGCGATTGAAGTTGCGAATCCGATGCACAGTTTGTGGAGTGATGGCCGATGGAATAAACTCACGATGGCGCACGGGTGCTACTGGGGCAAATGTACTTTTTGTGATATTTCGCTGGACTATATTCGTCTGTACGAACCCCTTACAGCCCGTTTATTGTGTGACCGAATGGAAACAATCATCCGGCAAACAGGCACCAACGGATTTCATTTTGTTGATGAAGCAGCTCCTCCGGCCTTAATGCGAGAACTGGCACTGGAAATTTTACGTCGAAATTTAATCGTTAGCTGGTGGACCAATATCCGGTTCGAAAAAAGTTTCACCCGTGATTTGTGTTTATTACTCAAAGCAAGTGGATGTATCGCTGTAAGCGGAGGACTTGAAGTTGCAAGTGACCGCTTACTGGAACTGATTCAAAAAGGAGTAACCGTTGCTCAAGTTGCCCGAGTAACCCGAAATTTCACTGAATCCGGAATTATGGTTCACGCTTATTTGATGTATGGGTTCCCTACACAAACAGTACAGGAAACGGTTGATTCGCTTGAAATGGTACGACAATTTTTTAAACTGGGCATCTTACAATCAGCGTTCTGGCATCGTTTTGCCATGACCGCACACAGTCCGATTGGGATGCACCCGGAACAATTCAACGTTCAAAAAATTCAGGATGCCGAAATCCGGTTTGCCGAAAATGATGTTGATTTCATAGATCCTTCCGGAGTGAACCATGAACAGTTCAGTTTTGGACTAAAAAAATCATTGTTCAATTACATGCAGGGAATAGGCTTGGATGAGCCGCTTCAAAATTGGTTTGAACACAAAATTCCTCAAACAACGATCAAAGCAAATGCAATTGAAACAATCATCCTCGAACCTGAATGGAGCCCTAAAAAAGCACATGCAAAAATCTATTTTTCAGGTTGTGTACGTTCGAAAGAAGTGATCCAAAAATCAAAGAAAGGAAATAAGTGGGAAGAGTTACTCATAACCCTTCTTCACAAAACGCATCAAATACAAATTCAGGTTGCAAAAGAGAAAGGGGAGTGGCTTTGTGCATTGTTGCAGGATCTTTGCACGAACAAATGGAACGGAATGACGTTAAGCGCCATTCAAACAAGTTATGAACAAAATGGATGGGATGATTTTGAATTATTTTGGGATAACAAACCGGTAAACACACTGTATAAAGCAGGTCTTTTAACCCTTTGATCGAGTTGCGTTCGTTTCCGGGAAGCATTATTCTATCACGCTTCAAATGTTTTTCCTTTCCATTTACCGCTCTTCAAATAGAGATACGACAAGATGAAAATCAAATTCCAATAAACGATTTCTGAAGCCCAGGCCCACAGAATACTCAAACGAAAATATTCCAGGACCAACCAGATATAGATCAAGTAGGCGAGAATCGTCACAAATTCAATCCGTAAATTAACGCTTGTATTTCCAGTTCCCGTTACGGCATTGAGCCATACGACAGCAAAAGACATGAACAACATACCAACAGTAACCATACGAAGCACCGGAATGGCCTCCGCAATAAAATCACTCGACAACTGAAAAAAAGAAAGAATCTCGTAAGGAAACAGATTGAAGAGAATGAAGAGCATGCACGCCGCACCCGTACTCATACGAACAATTTTATTTATCAAGAACAGAACGTCATCTGTTCTTCCTTGTCCGATAATATTACTCACCATGGTATTGGTGGTAGAAGCAAATGCCCAGGTAAATATACCTGTCAGTGAAAAGATATTACGCATGACGTTGGAGATGGCCAGAGCACGCTGACCATGATGTTCAATAAACACATAAAATACAAACCAACTAACGATGCTAATCAGATATTGTGCGATAAGAGGAGCCGAGGCGTTAAGTAATTGCAGTGTACGTTTTGCGTCAAACTGAAAACTGCGAAACAAATAAAATTGTCGGTGAAGTTGTTTTATCCGAATGAGCAATAAAACGACGAACATCCCAATACATTCGGCAATGACGGATGCCCAGGCGGCACCATTAAATCCAAGTTGGGGAAGTCCCCAGTGTCCAAAAATCAATCCATAATCCAAAAGTATATTGGAACCCGCTTCAAATAAACTTCCAATAAACAAAAAACGGGCATTTGTAGTCCCTACTAAAAATGCGTTCCCCAATTGAAACAGATATAAAAAAGGAAGCCCCCAAATACGGATTTTCAAAAACGAAACAGCTTGCGTCTGCACTTCTGAATCATGAAGTACTTTTGAAAAAATGAAAGGGCCAACCCAAAGGGTAATCAAAATGCCCGCCAGCGAAAACAGGAGCAACAACCTCATCCCTTGCATCACAATGGTGCCTATCGCCTCCGGTTGCTCTTCACCCGCTTTTCGGGAAACGATCGCCTGTAATGCGCTGTTAAATCCGTTACCAATAATGGCCATGATCAAAAAGTACACGCCCGTAATCCCGGCAATTCCCATTTCTTTTTCACCTAAATGACTGATGAAAAAATTATTGGTTGTGAAGTTGAAAAAGGGGATTAATAAGGAAAAACTGATGGGCAGTGAAAGCGCCAGAATCGAACGGTAACTGACTTGAAGTTTTAACGATTGACCCATGCCGCTTACGGATAGAAACTTTGATTGATTTGACGAAATTATTGTTATTATTGCACACAACACAAAGAACTTACATTGCTGCATCCTACTTACCATATAGCAGATTCGGTTTCTGAGCTTTCGTTGCATACAGAGAAAGACCTTTTGCTCCAGGTAGGTGCTGATTTTTTGGGCCTGGTAGTCTTTTCACCCGAAGCAAAAAAAGTATATTCCTGGACACTGTTTCATACCGGATCACCACTTGGTCAAGCATTGCAACATGAAGATTTAAACACACTCAAAGAACAGATATCCTGGTTGCAAGGAAATTTCCGGAAAATTTTGTTTGTTGATTATACCTGTAACAATTCGTTGATACCGCTTCATTTAGGACTCGATGAAGAAAAAGAACTTTTACTGAAATGGACGCTCGGCAATGTACAGGATGCTATTCAGATGAAAGACCTGATCGCAGCAAAAGACATTTCAAATTATTATACAATTCCAGCATCTGTTGTACACCTGCTCCACCAACTCTTTCCTTCCGGTTGTTGGTGGCAAGTACAATCTTTTTTGATGGCGAAAGAAGTTTCGGATGAGCCAACCTTAACGATTGATATTTTTTTCAATGAGATCCTGATAGGGGTGAGCAGTATGGGGTCCTGGTTGTTACAAAACAAATTTTCATACAAAGCACCGGAAGATGTATTGTATCACATTCTCAATTGTATCCGTCAACTGAATCTGCAAAACGAAGAAACAGAAGTCCTTATTCAAGGGTTGGTTGACGAACAGTCGGCTCTGGCTCGTTTACTCAATCAATATCTTCACAAACCAATTTGGAAACATAATTTATCCTTCAGCTTTCCGAACGGTGAAACAGAACTTCCCAATCACATACTTGCTTTAACAGACCGATTACTTGCATGCGTATCATAAGCGGAAAATATGGAGGCAGAACATTTCAGCCACCGGCAAAAATGCCACACACACGCCCAACAACCGATATCGCAAAAGGTGGGTTGTTCAATGTTTTAGAGAATAATCTGGACCTCTCCACACTTAAAACACTGGACCTTTTTGGAGGCACAGGAAGCATCACTTACGAGTTGGCATCCCGAGGCGCAACCGATCAAACGATTGTTGAAAAAGACCCTGCAATGGCCCGTTACATTCAACAAACATCCTCCAAACTGGGTATCACTTTAAAACTTGTACAGATGGAGGTGTTCAAGTATTTACAACAGTGTAATGAATCGTTCGATTTCATTTTTGCAGGACCGCCCTATGCATTGGGTACAATTGACGATCTACCACGAATCATTTTTGAACGTCCCTTATTGAATGAAAACGGATGGTTTGTATTGGAACACACACCCAGAAACGACTACAAGCAATTTCCGTTTTACAAAGCCGAACGTGTTTATGGCACCACGATCTTTTCCATTTTTGTGAATAAAAAAGAAGGAGCGTGACAAAACAAGCATTGCGCAACAAGTACAAGCTACAACGCACAGTCTTTACCGATTCTGAAAAAGAAAAAATGCAGGATTTGATTCTGATTCAGTTTCAGAAACTGCAACTTCCGTTCTTGCAGTATGTTCATACCTATCTGGCTATGGAAGAGCGTTCGGAAATTCCTACCGATGCCATTTTGAGTTATCTGCAATTCCGTAATCCGGGGGTAACAGTTTTAATACCCCTTATTGCTCCCAATCGGGAATCGATGCTGAATGTCGTTTGGGACGAAACAACCCTGCTGAAAAGAAACCATTTGGGTTTTACAGAGCCTGTCAACGGTACCCCCAGCAATCCGCTGCTCAATGATCTCATTTTGGTTCCTTTACTCGCTTACGATCTGAAAGGCAACCGGGTTGGATATGGAAAAGGTTATTACGACCGCTTTTTGGCTGAATGCCGACCCGATGCGCTTAAAATCGGATTCAGTTATTTTGAACCGGAAGAACAGATCAACGATACTGAAGATTTTGACATACCTTTAAACTACTGCGTAACACCGCATCGTTGTTATGAATTTGGCTGATTTTACACTACAATCTTTCCGTTTTTTATTACTGCCGTTTTCCTTGATCTATGGGTTCGTGATTTGGGTTCGAAACCGCTTGTACGACCGAAATATATTATCGTCTGTTTCATTCAATTTACCGGTGATTTGTGTAGGGAACCTGCGTGTAGGAGGAACCGGAAAATCTCCGATGACGGAATACCTGATTCGCCTTTTAAAGGAAGATTATGCTGTAGCAACTTTAAGCCGTGGATACAAACGCAAAACAAAAGGCTATGCGCTGGCCAATGAACAAACCACGGCCTTAGATATTGGAGATGAACCCATGCAGTTTCATCTTAAATTTCCGGAGATTGCAGTTGCCGTTGGTGAAAGTAGAGTAGAAGCCATTCCTGAATTGTTGCATGACCGGCCGGAAACACGGGTTATTCTTTTGGATGATGCTTTTCAACATCGGAAAATTCGTCCGGGGCTCTCTATCCTTTTAACGGAAGCTGAGGATTTATTCACGCGTGATTTTTTTCTTCCAACGGGTGATTTAAGAGACGAAAAAAAAAGTTACGAACGGGCAGACATAATCGTAGTGAGCAAATGTCCGTCCGATCTTCCTGAATCGGAAAAATACCGGATCCTTCGTGAAATCGATCCCAAAAAGCATCAGGAGGTTTACTTTTCAACAATCGAATATCAAACACCCGTACACATCTTAAATAAAAATCTGGATTACCCTTTACACAAAAACACAGAAGTGTTATTGGTAACGGGTATCGCAAATACCAGACCTTTGGAAAAATACATTCAGGAACAGAGTTATACGTATGTAAAATTATCTTACGGGGACCACCACATTTTCACCATTGATGATTTAACAGAAATCAAAAATGAGTTTGACCAGATGGACCATCCGCATAAAATCATCCTTACTACCGAAAAGGATGCCGTACGACTCGAAAAATTCAAAGAGCAATTAGCAGAACTTCCTATTTATGTTTTGCCCATACGGCACCGCATACTCTTTGAAGAAGAGACCGATTTCCGTCAGCAGATTTATGCCTTCATTGAAAAATTTGAAAAACCTGATTCCAATTAGATGAAAAAGAAATCGAAAAAAAAGGAGAACGGAAAACAAAACACCTCAAGTTCAGTCAAAAAAGGCAGTCTTGAAATTACCAGAAGTGGTATGGGATATGTTTCTGTAGAAGATATGCCTCGAGATGTGCTGGTAAAGCCACAGCATTTTAATACGGCCTTACATGGTGATCTGGTAGAAGTTGAAATTCTAAAACAAAACAACGCCGGAAGAATTGAAGGTGTTATTAAAAAAGTCCTGGAACGGAAGCAGGTTGATTTCATCGGATTGATTCGTTTTCAGCAAAATCATATTTTCTTTTTGCCCGAAACCGAGCGGCCGATGCCGGATCTGTACATACAACCGAATCGTTTAAACGGAGCAAAAAACGGTGACAAAGTTGTTGCCCGACTAACGGAATGGGATGTAAAAAAACGTATACCGGAAGGTGAAGTGGTAGAAGTCATTGCCCAGGACGATTTAAACGATCTGGCCATGAAACAAATCCTGCTTCAAAGTGGATTTGCTTTAAATTTCTCAGACGAAGCACTGGAAGAAGCCGACCGTATCGTTGAAACCATAACTCCGGAAGAAGAAAAGAAGCGCAAAGATTTCCGGGATATTCTCACATTTACAATTGACCCTGTGGATGCACGAGATTTTGATGATGCGTTATCCATTCGAAAACTCGATAACGGACTCTATGAAATCGGTGTTCATATTGCCGATGTAAGTCATTTTGTAGAACCGGGAAAAACACTGGATCAGGATGCATACGAACGAGCAACTTCCGTTTATTTACCCGACAGGGTTCTGCCGATGTTACCCGAACACATTTCGAATGAATTGTGTTCTTTGCGCCCGAAAGAAGACAAATACACCTTTTCGGCCGTATTTCAAATGAATAGCCATGCAGAAGTAAAAAATGTTTGGCTGGGTCGAACATTAATTCATTCCAATCATCGGTTTACTTATGAAGAGGTGCAGGAAATTATTGAAACCGGTGAAGGGCTTTTTCAGGATGAAGTTCTGTTACTGAATCAGCTGTCGCAACAACTTCGTAAAGAGCGATTCCGGAAGGGAGCCATCAATTTTTCATCACAGGAAGTCCGCTTTATTCTGGATGAAAAAAAGAAACCGGTGGGCATCACAATTAAAGAAAGTAAAGCATCACATCAACTCATTGAGGAGTTTATGCTGCTTGCCAATAAGCATGTTGCCTTGTATATTGGAAACATTAAAATAAAAGACAACCCCATACCATTCCCATATCGGGTCCATGACACACCGGATGAGGCCAAACTGGGTCCATTCATAACCTTTGCCCGAAAATACGGACACACGTTTGACATCTCTTCTCCCGAAAAAATTGCATCCTCTTTCAATCAAATGTTACAGGATGTAAATGGGAAACCGGAACAACATGTATTGGAAACGCTGGGAATCCGTACAATGGCTAAAGCTGTTTATACTGCCGAAAACATTGGTCACTATGGTTTAGGATTTGCACACTACTGTCATTTTACGTCTCCCATACGCCGGTATCCCGACATCCTCGTTCACCGGATTCTTCAGCAATGTTTGGATGGCAATCCGGTTTCCGATAAAAAAATTGAACAAAAATGTCGCCATTGCAGTGAACGGGAACGGGCTGCAATGGAAAGCGAACGGGCCGCCAACAAATACAAACAGGTCGAATACATGAGTCAGTTTTTAGGCGAAGAATTTGATGGGGTTGTGAGTGGCGTTGCGTCCTTTGGTTTTTGGGTGGAAACCATTGAACATAAATGCGAAGGACTTGTTAGTTTGTTTGCAATCAGTGATTTCGACGATTTCAGGTATGTGGAAGAGGATTATTGTCTGGTTGGTAAACGTAGCGGCAAATCATTTCGGATGGGCGACAAAGTCACTATAAAAGTAGTGGCCGCCAATCTCGAGAAAAGACAGTTGGATTATGAACTGATTTTAGGCCACTGGGCATCAACAGAACATAAAGTTCTCCAACAAACAAACGGTAAAAACAAAAAGACGGCCCCAAAAACAAAACGATCCAAGAAGTAAACATATATGCATTCATTTGAACAACTGCTCCAACAATTTGAAGATTATTTCGGAAAACGTCATTTTCCCGATCAACCATCCACACTATACGATCCGGCACAATACATATTAGGAATCGGAGGGAAGCGGGTAAGGCCGGTCTTATGCCTGATGGGGAATGAACTATTTGATGAAATTCATCCCGATGCCTGGTCGGTTGCCGTATCGGTGGAATTGTTTCACAATTTTTCGCTGATTCATGATGACATCATGGATCAGGCCCCTCTGAGAAGAGGGAAGGATACCGTTCATCATAAATACGGAGTGAACACGGCCATTCTTGCAGGTGATGCCATGTTAATTATGGCCTATGATTACCTCTACAAAATTTCATCCGAAAACCTGAAAACAGTCCTCGGATTGTTTAACAAAACAGCCCTTCAGGTTTCCGAAGGTCAACAACTGGACATGGACTTCGAAAAACGGACAACCGTTTCGTTGCAGGAGTATATGCACATGATCGAACTCAAGACATCCGTCTTACTGGCGTCAAGTCTTGAAATGGGCGCTGTAATAGGAGGTGCAAGCGAACGAAATGCCAAACATTTGTATGAATTTGGCCGGAATCTCGGCATCGCGTTTCAGATTCAGGACGATTACCTTGATGCCTTTGGCGACCCCGCCAAATTCGGAAAACAAGTAGGAGGTGATATCCTGTCAAATAAAAAAACCTTTTTGATGATCCACGCACAGGAAACGGCAGACGCAGCGGCAAAAGAACGGTTAATGCTTTTACAAGAGCAAAACCCTTCCGATAAAGTGGAGCAGGTGTTGTCTATTTTCAGAGAAGCTTCCGTTGATGAATGGGCGCTGGAACTCAAAAACAGTTATCTCGAGAAAGCATTGCACCATCTTGAAGAAGTTGCAGTTACCGCATCCAGAAAAGATGCATTGCGTCAATTGGCCGCTTTTTTGGTTCAGCGGGACTATTAAAAAATCGGGCGATTCAAGTTTAATGAATCGCCCGATCTCTAAGTTATACGCGTTCGTTTTAAACACCCGCAAATCCCAAGGACCGGATCAATTCTTTAGGCAAAACAGGCATTTTCTTACGTTCAATTAAAAACGTTGACAACGAGGAGAGATCTCTAAACACATAATGCTGCTGTACCGCTCCGTCCAGATATCCTGCACCTGAAGTGTTTCCGGTACCTACACGCATACCAATCATTCGACGAACCATTACCAGATGTTTGTGTCTCCATCCCGCAAGCCAATGATCTACCTCAATCAGTTTATCCAGAATTTGAAAAGACAACTGAAACACCGGAAAATCACGGTACATCATAATGAAAAGTGCCGACCGACGTGCAGCATCACTCAATGTATCAACCTGGGCGGCATTTTCACGCATGAACGCAGCATCAAAATCATCCAACTTAGGCAATTCCCGTTCTGTAAGACTTGCTTTGTATAACGCACGATAGTCGCTCCAGAACGGGTGGGTTGTAGTTTCGTTTTGAAAAGCAGGCTGATAAGAGTTCCAATACCTGGAATCGAAGAATGGCATACGTTCCAGCCATCGGTTGATCAGTTGTAAAATGGTGGGTTCACTTTCCAAAGAGTGAATGGAGTTGTAATCCTGTGGATCAAAACCACCTTCATTAGTCCGCTTGTAATAGTCTTTGTGGTGCCTGTTTTCCATTTTTAAACCCAATGTAGCTTCTACCAAACGAAACTGAAGACTCTGAAAACCGGAAGCAGGCGTTAAAAGATTCCGGAATTCCAGAAAATCCAGTGGGGTCATAGTATCCAGAATCGTTATTTGCTGATTGAGTAATTCGAGTATTTTAACCACACGGTTTAAGCGATGGCGACAAAGGTTCAAATCTTCCGAATTGTCATCAACAACCTCTTTGGAAAAGACTTTCCGGACAAAATCCAGTTCAAACAAAATTTGCTTGAACCACAATTCATACGCCTGATGAATGACAATGAATAGCATTTCATCGTGAGCAGGCGTGTTGCCTTCCTTAAAACTAAGAGGTTGCTGACTGTTTAAAATTTGTTCCAAACCAAGGTAAGTAGAATAGTATTGACCGGCATTGGGGTTCATATAGCAAAATTTAGGGCGGCAAGGTAAACTATTTTCAAGATATGTTTTTATGCGTTTGATCATCATCAGGCGAACAAAAACAGTGGATTCCGGCAAAAAACGAGCCTGAAAAAACGACTGCGGATGCGACCGGTTTTCTTTTCCACAACTGCCTGATTTTTGTTGAAAAACAATCCGGAATTAACCCCATTTTCAATTGAGAATCAAGCTGCTTTTCGGTATCTTTGGCAGCCTTAATTGAGAATATGGATCATACAGAAAATACAATGGAAAATGGAGACTCGAACATAGGTCGTGTCATCCCGGTGAATATTGAAGAGCAGATGAAAACAGCCTACATCGATTACTCTATGTCGGTAATCGTTGGTCGTGCACTTCCGGATGTGCGGGATGGATTAAAACCCGTACATCGTCGCATCTTGTATGCGATGAACGAACTGGGACTTCAATACAACAAAGCATACAAGAAAAGTGCCCGTGTAGTTGGGGAAGTACTTGGTAAATACCATCCACATGGCGATAGTTCCGTTTATGATGCAATGGTGAGGATGGCACAGGAGTGGAGTATGCGTTACACATTGGTTGACGGACAGGGTAACTTCGGAAATCAGGATGGAGACGGACCAGCGGCCATGCGTTACACAGAAGTTCGCATGGAACGTTTGACCGAAAGTATGATGGATGACATCGACAAGGAAACCGTTGATTTCAATCTCAACTTCGATGATTCCGAAAAAGAACCTTCCGTTTTACCAAGTAGAATACCCAACTTATTGGTTAATGGTTCCAGTGGTATTGCCGTAGGTATGGCTACCAATATGATGCCGCACAACCTTAGTGAGGTAATCGATGGTTGTATAGCCTACATCGACAATCGTGAAATCACGATTGATGAACTGATGCAGTATGTAAAGGCGCCTGATTTTCCAACAGCCGGTACCATCTATGGAATGGAAGGTATTAAAGCCGGATTTCATACAGGACGAGGCAGGGTTGTGCTGCGTGGCAAGGTCTCCATTGAAGCAAAATCAAGCGGAAGAGAACAAATCATCATCACCGAAGTGCCGTATCAGGTCAACAGAGATACCTTAACGGATAAGATCGGGCAATTGGTAAACGACAAAACCATTGAGGGGATTGTTCACGTCAACAACGAAAGTAATCAGAAAGAAGGTACCCGGATTGTCATTGATCTGCGAAGAGATGCCGTTGCAAATGTCATTGTCAATCAGTTGTACAAATACACCGAGTTGCAAACATCTTACGGCATCAACAATGTGGCATTGGTTAAAGGAAGGCCACGTACATTGAATCTGAAAGATCTGATTTCTGAGTTTGTCGAATTCAGGCACGAAGTGGTTGTTCGTCGTGCGCGTTATGAACTTCGAAAAGCACAGGAACGGGCTCATATCTTGCAAGGCTACCTGATTGCCTTGGATCATCTGGATGAAGTCATTAGTTTGATCCGTAGTTCTGCCACACCTGAAATTGCAAAAGAAAACCTGATCAATGCAGGATGGGGACTGGATGAAATTCAGGCGAAAGCAATTCTGGAATTGCGTTTGCAACGGTTAACGGGCATGGAGCGCGACAAAATCAAAAACGAGTACAATGAACTGATGAATTTGATTGCCCATTTGAATGAACTGTTGAGCAACGAGGGAATGCGTTATGAACTGATAAAGAAAGAATTGATCGAGATCAAAGACAAATACGGCGATAAACGTCGTACCGAAATCACCTACCTGGACGATGAAGTCCGGATGGAAGATCTCATCAAGGAAGAGGATGTTGTTATTACGATTTCACATCTGGGTTATGTAAAGAGAACATCTACAACCGAATACAGACAACAACGCAGAGGCGGAAGAGGGGCCATTGGAAGTAAAACCCGTGAAGAAGACTATGTTGAACATTTATTTGTTGCGTCCACGCATCACACCTTATTGTTCTTTACCGAAAAAGGAAGATGCTACTGGTTAAAAGCCTATGAGATTCCGGAGGGCGATAAAACCAGCAAAGGAAGAGCCATTCAAAACCTGATGCAACTGAGTCCAGACGACAAAGTTCGTGCCATCATTGATGTCAAAAACATTGAAGATGAAGAGTTTATAAAAAACCATTACATCGTCCTTTGTACCCGTAAAGGAATCATCAAAAAGACAATTTTGGAGGATTTCAGCAGAAGAAGAGCAACCGGGGTCAATGCTATCACGATTGTTGAAGGCGATCAGCTACTGGAAGCTAAAATGACGGACGGAAACAGCGAAATCATGATGGCTGTCAAAAGCGGACGCGCGATACGTTTCCCGGAAGAAAAAGTCCGTTCCACAGGAAGAGGAGCGATTGGTGTTGCAGGAATTGAGGTTGACGATGAGAGCGATGAAGTTGTTGGTATGATTTGTGTGAATAAAGATGATCGTTCACGCACTGTTTTGGTGGTTAGTGAAAAAGGGTATGGAAAACGTACCGCTGTAGATGAGTACAGAATAACCAATCGCGGAGGAAAAGGAGTAAAAACGATTAATGTCACCGACAAAACAGGATCGCTGGTTGGTATTATGGAAGTAACCGAGAAAGAAGATCTGATGATCAGTTGCAAAAGCGGTATTACCATCCGCATGGCAATCAATCAAATCAGTGAACTGGGTCGCGCTACACAGGGAGTTCGTTTGATTCGGATTGATGAAGGCGATGCGATAGCCGCTATCAGCAGAATTGAAGAAGCGGATGAACTCATTGAAAACGATGAAAACGCTCCGGAAGGCACTTTGCCCGAAGAACCGAATGCATCAACCGAAAGCAATGAGGTAGTCGAATAAATTGATTTATAGCAAATTACATTTATTAATTAAAAATAAATTTAAATGAAAAATCTTTTCCTTCTAGGAATGTCGCTGTTT
Source organism: Chitinophagaceae bacterium (assembly GCA_947456025.1). GTDB lineage: Bacteria > Bacteroidota > Bacteroidia > Chitinophagales > Chitinophagaceae > Lacibacter. The sequence goes on from CANGQQ010000006.1 coordinate 29,918, forward strand.
CTGATTTTTGGATTCGGCAGTGCCCAGGACTTAAAGAAAGTACGTAATGCGTATGAAAAAAAGGATTGGTTGAAAGCAAAAGAGGCGGTTGACCTTTTATTGACCAATGAAAAAGAGCAAAAAAGTTGGGAAGGCTGGTTTTATAAAGGAATGATTTACGGACAAATCGCTAAATCTGCCGATTTAAAATCCGGTACTCCGGATGCCTGGAACCAATCCATCGAAGCCTATCAAAAAGCCATGGAACTGGATCCAAAACAATCAGAGACCTATATGGCGTTACGCAGTTATCCCATTTTTGACAACTATCTTGAAATCCAAAAAGAGGCCAATGAATTGTATAATAATCAGGATTACAAAGGCGCCCTGGATAAATACAAGCAAGCCAACCGTGTTGGAAGATTTATTTACAACAACAAATGGGCGCTAAGTGAAGTAGATACCGTTTTATTTTACTATGCAGGAGCTGCTGCCATGCAATCGGACAATACCGAGGATGCGGTTCAGTTCTTTCAGAAATTATGTGACGCTTCGGTTAGTGGAGAAGGTTTTGATATGTGCTATCGGTATGTAACTTACTATTACAATAAAAAAGGAGATCAGGTCAACACAGCTAAATATACCACACTTGGACGTAAATTATACCCAAGCGACACTTATTATGATAAGCTGGACCTGGATAATGAACGTAAAAACGGCGTGGGACCTAGTTTATTTGCCAAATACGAGACTGTCCTGCAACGTGAATCCAAAGATTATGAGATTCGGTTCGATTTTGCTGCCGAAATGTTCAATTGGCTGTACATGGACCAAAAAGCAACAAATGAAGAGAAACCGATTTATTTTGAAAAAATCGTCAATCAACTAAAACAATGCATCGAAATTGATCCCAAAAATGCCGATGCGCATCTTTTGATGGGCAAAACGTATTTCAATGAAGCTGCGGCGATCCAGGATGATTTGAAAACGATCAAAGGTGCAACACCGGCCGATACTCAAAAGAAGGTTGAATTAAAAAAGAAAATGGAACTGCGCATGAATGAATCCTTACCGTATTTAGAAAATGCGTTGGCCATTTTTGAAGCAGTAGATCCTGAAAGTTTCAAAAAGGACAAACGGCTTAAAAACGAATACAAGAACACGCTTTACATTTTAGTGGATGCGTATCGTTTTCTGGGTAACAAGGAAAAGGAGCAGTATTACGACAAAAAATATCAAGTACTCAATCAATAGGAGAATTCAACGATACTGTTTTAAAGAAGGCTATCCATTGGGTAGCTTTCTTTTTTTAACAGCTCATATGGGATGGATGCTTAAAATTAAGCTACTTAACATAATATTAATTATGCGTTGAAATAACTGATTTCAGAACGAAAGTCCAGGTATGGATAAAGCTTTGACAATGCCTCAGCTTTAAGGAGATTCCTTTTTAGAAAATCACGGTGCTGACTGGAATCCGAATGAAATGGTTTGTGTTTACGCGCAATAACCAGTTGCCGAATCTCCGTCAATAATGCTTTGGTAGCAGGATCAAAAGCATAATCCGTAAAATGTTCCATCACAAATTGCGTGGCGGCATAATTGGGATGCGCCAGATCGATATCATAAAACCGGTAATCTCTCAAAACATCTATAACGAGTTCATAAGCCGGAAAATAAAACAAACGGTCAAATTTTTGAACCAAATGATGCACCGTTTCAATTAATCGTGCCTTGCTACGGTTGTTCTCGGATACACCATCACGTAAATGACGGACCGGACTGATCGTAAAAATGATTTTTAACTTCGGATTGAAATGAAACAATTGATGGATAGTATTGTCCAAGCCAGCGATTTGCTCATCGATCGGAATCAGATACTTTTCAAACCAAGATGCAGGCGCTTTATGACAATTAGCGACATCCCGACGTGTTTCTTGCAACTTATAGACAAAGGAAGAACCGAGGGTTATAATCAACCAGTCGGCCTCTTTCAAAAAACGATGTGCATTTTGTTGTGATGCATTGATGCCATTCAGGCATAAGTCACGATCGGGATTGGAAAAACGACTGTGATGATCCCAACTTTGATACAATTCATTGTATAAATGCAAATCAGCATCCGAATATTGACGATTCTGAATATAAGAAACCAAGCTTCGGCAAACACTGGCAGGTTCAAACAAAATACCGTTTGGATTTTGGAGCGTTTGGAATTTGGATTCGGACAAACTATTTCCGATATGCTCTGTAAAGCAAGACCCAATCAACATTACTTTATGTGCATACGTGATGGGTGCCGGTAAAGGCTTGATATCGATGTGTGTAAAGAAATTCATGATTTAAATAATTCATCAGCGATCAGCAGACTTTCGGCCAGGGCTTCCTTATCAATGGACAGCGGAATATGTTGTTCATCTAAAAAAGAGAGAATACTGACTGTATCCATGTTTCCGACCAATTCATCCTTGGCCATGGGGCAACCGCCAATTCCCCTTAAAGCTCCATCAAACCGTACACAACCCGCCTTGTATGCGGCATCCATTTTCGTCTTCCAGTTGGCATTTGTAGCATGCAAATGAACTCCAATTTCACAATCAGGTAATTCCTGAATCATGAATGAGGTCATTTGATGAACTTGTTCAGGTGTGGCAATTCCTACAGTATCAGCCAAAGACAAAATCCGTATCCCCATTTGTGCAAGTTGATTTCCCCATTCAAATACAATTTCTTCATTCCAGGGATCGCCATATGGATTACCAAATCCCATCGATAAGTAAACCACCAATTCTTTCTTGCTCTTTTCACAAGTGGAAAAAATGGTCTCCACTCGTTTCAACGATTCTGCAATCGAGCTATTGGTATTCCTTTGCTGGAAGGTTTCTGAAACAGAAAACGGGAAACCCAAGTAAGTGATTTCATCAAATGCCGCAGCCTCTTCAGCACCACGTTCGTTGGCGATGATCGCCAGTAGTTTAGAGTTGGAATTTTCTATTTGCAATTTTGAAATAACTTCCTTGGTATCCGCCATTTGAGGAATCGCTTTGGGCGAAACAAAACTTCCAAAATCCAGGGTATGAAACCCTACTTTTAATAAGGATTGTATATAGCGGACCTTTTGTTCGGTTGGAATCTGTTGTTTCCATCCTTGCATTGCATCACGCGGACATTCAATAAGTTTGATTGGCGGCATCGTTGGTTATTCTTTGCGTTAAATTCGTTGTTTCATGGCTTCATACAGAATCATACCGGTTGCAACCGATACATTCAATGATTCAAATTGATTGTGCATGGGAATTTGAAACCGTTCATCACAAATCTTCATTAAGGCTGGATAGATTCCATGCTCTTCTCCACCCATCACAATTGCACAAGGCTCTTTAAAATTGCAATCGTATATTTTTTGCGCAGCAGTCATTTCACTGGCGAATACTTTAACTCCATTCAGATGCAGTTCATCAACTGCCTTCATCAAACTATTGACTCTGCAAACAGCAATGTGTTCCAAGGCTCCGGCACTTGTAAGCAAAGCATCTTCATTTAATGCGCCCACTCCCTTCTCCGGTATAACCAAAGCCTGTACACCACAGCACCAGGCAGTTCGGGCAATTCCGCCAATATTCCTTATATCTGTAATTCCATCCAGCAGTAAAAACAAAGGCACCTCTCCCCTTTCAATTACCCACGATAGTACATCCTGTAAATTCTGATAACGGATTTTGGATAACACCGCAATGATACCGCCATGATCGGCAATATGAAAACTGTTCAATTTCTCAACAGGGACTTTATTAATGGGTACATTCCTTTGAAAGGCCAGTTTTTGAATCTCCTCATAGTCATCACCACGAAATTGATTGAGAACATAAATACGTTCTAATTCCTTCCCTTCAACCAATGCCTGATATACTGTTTGAGAACCGGCCAGAAGTGTTGACTTCTTTGGGCGTTGCTGTTTTTGTCGGAATTGTTTCACGATGCAAAGAAACAAAAAAAGAAACCCATAAACAGATTCGTTTATGGGTTTCTATAAGAATATAGACTGATTACTTTAAACCAAAAGCCTTTTTAACTTTTGATACATAATCTAATTTTTCCCATGTAAACAATTCCACTTTTGACTTTTTCACTTTTCCATCGGGTGATTTGAACGTTTTTTCCACGACTTCCGGAACACGGCCCATATGTCCGTAAGCTGCGGTCTCGCTATAGATGGGATTACGCAGTTTCAAACGTTGCTCGATAAAGTAAGGACGCATATCAAAAATGCCTTCTACTATTTTGGCGATTTGTCCATCCGTCAAATTCACTTTCGAGGTTCCGTAAGTATTCACATTAATGGAAGTTGGTTTCGCAACACCAATAGCATAAGATACCTGAACCAGCACCTCATCGCACAATCCGGCAGCAACCAGATTTTTGGCGATATGACGTGTTGCATAGGCTGCAGAACGATCCACTTTAGAAGGATCTTTTCCGCTGAACGCACCACCACCATGAGCACCTTTACCGCCGTATGTATCAACAATGATTTTACGTCCGGTCAACCCTGTATCACCGTGCGGACCACCAATTACAAACTTTCCGGTTGGGTTGATATGGTATTTAATATCATTATTAAACAGCTTCGCATATTTCTTGTACTTCGATTTGATTCTTGGAATTAAAATGTTGATGACATCTGCTTTAATTTTCGCCAACATTTTTGCTTCTGAATCAAAATCATCGTGCTGCGTTGAAATAACGATTGCATCAATACGAATCGGACGGTTGTTGTCATCGTATTCTAATGTAACCTGACTTTTGGCATCTGGACGCAAGTACGGCATTTTTGAATTTTTCTCTCTGCGAATAGCAGCCAATTCAATCAACAAATTATGAGCCAGATCCAATGCCAAGGGCATATAGTGTTCTGTTTCGTTGGTAGCGTAACCAAACATCATTCCCTGGTCACCGGCCCCTTGTTCTTCTTTTTTCTTACGATCAACGCCCTGATTGATATCGGAACTTTGTTCGTGTATGGCAGAAAGAACACCACAGGAATCCGCTTCAAACATGTATTCACTTTTCGTGTAGCCGATTTTACGAATTACACCGCGGGCAATCTCCTGAACATCCAGATAAGCTTTTGACTTCACTTCTCCGGCAAGAACTACTTGTCCGGTTGTTACCAATGTTTCACAAGCTACTTTTGATTGAGGATCAAATGCAAGGAAATTATCAATCAAAGCGTCAGATATTTGATCTGCTACTTTGTCCGGATGGCCTTCGGATACACTTTCCGATGTAAATAAGTATGGCATATTTGTGTTGAAATTTAATGCGAGCAAAGATAAGTTCGGAATATATTCAATATCATTGTTTTGAATAATAAATTCTAACAAACATCGGATATTGGCTGTGTAACCCTCCGCCCAGTTTGACTCTTCCGTAAGCAAGCGGATTGATCCCTGTTAAACTGGAAACCCCATTTCTGAACTCTGTATAGTATGGTGCCGTCAATTTCAGATCCTTCCGTTGCGTATTCCCATTGATGACGTTTTGAACATAACGGGTGATGTTCAGTTTGTATTCCGACACTGTATTGGATGAAGGGTCTTTAACATAGGAAGGGAAACCTCCGAGATAGCGGGTATTGATGGAATACAATGACACATTCCGGAAGAAATCATAAGATGCAGGAGTCCAGTAATTCAAGCTGTCATAGGGCAATGGCGCATTTTTACCCTCCGTATCGAGTGCATACAAATGCAAAGCCGGGGAGATAAAAAGATTTTCCAGTACCAAGGGCCCTTCATAAAGCTGACGGGCAACAAGTTCGGCCCTGTGAACGATGTATTTTTTCCCAACCAGTGTATCAAATGCCGGTGTTTGAATGCGTACGGCCGTACCCGGGGCCGTTAAGACATAGGAAAGCGATGAGGGCAATCCCGAAGTCAAAACAGATTCAGCACTACTGCCTGAAAAGTTTCTGTGGATTTTATTTGCATTGGCGCTACGGATCAATTCAGGTACAAAAGGGAAATTGGCCACCAGCGTGTCGATACCGCCCGTTGGCTTCAGCATGCGGTAGTAAACATTCAGGCGTGTTTTTACATCCGACAAACTGAAATAATGCATTGCATTACCCGATGTTGTTGAATCGGGAATCAAAGCAAATCCGTTTAAAAAGGTTTTGAACGTCGTATCATTCCGAAACGCTCCCGTAACATTGTTTTCGTCTAAAATAGACCTTCCCAATGCATCACTCAGGCGGATGCGCAATTGATTGAACGCACTATCTGTTTTAAAAGCGAGTTTGTATCCTTTTCGGATTTCTGCAGCCGTGAATGATTTCGAGCCTAAAAAATCTGTTGTGAAGAAATCAGGCGCTTCGTTGATTTTGTATCTGCGATCCGGCTTAAAATTGGGATCGGTAATCCGGTACACACTAA
>CANGQQ010000007.1 GCA_947456025.1 Chitinophagaceae bacterium
TAGGTATGAAAGCTGGTAATGGTGCGATAGCGAAGAAAGGCCATTGTTGTTTGAAGGATAAAAAGCACCAGCAACAGGATCATTTCAGGAAGATGTAATTTGATGAAGTCGTATTTCCAATAAAACATGGCTATCAGTGCAACGACAATCGTCAGGTCGTCTCCAATGGAATCGAGACGTGTTCCAAAAACACTGGTCACTTTAAATTTACGGGCAAGGAAACCGTCAATCAGATCGGTGAAGAAACTGATGCCCAGTAACCATTTAAACCATTCATATTCCGATGTAAAAATAAGAAGCAGCAACAAGGGGGCTGCCATTACACGATAAAGTGTAATGCCATTGATGACGTAGTAGCTGGCAGGATGCGATTTCGATTTCATCGATTCTGTTTAGTGGAATTAAAAAATCTTCCTGTTTGTATTAAAGTTACGACTTACAACTGATCGTTTTGGGAACGTGCATATCTGAATCTTTTTATAGAAAGCCGGGAGGTGTTTAAGAAATTTTAAGGTTCAACGTACATTTGCTGATGTTTTTAAATGAGAAACGAATTGTGATCAAAGTTGGTTCCAATGTACTGGCACAGCCGGACGGCGGCTTGTCGGTTGAACGCATCCGGCAATTGACTTCGCAAATAGCAACATTACAAAAAAGCGGGTACGAATTGGTACTCGTATCATCGGGTGCAGTTGCTTCCGGCAGGTCCCTGATACAGTTGTCGGAAAAAATGGATGAAGTAAGTCAACGACAGGTATTGGCGGCTGTTGGACAGGTTAAGTTATTGAATATTTATGCCGACTTTTTTCAGAAAAGCGATATGCTTTGTGCACAGGTCTTGGTAACAAAAGAAGATTTCAGGGATCGTGAACATTATCTCAACATGAAGAATTGCATCACCACTTTGTTAGACAACAATGTGGTGCCTATCATTAACGAAAATGATGTGGTCTCTGTAACTGAATTGATGTTTACGGATAATGATGAACTGGCGGGGTTGGTTTCCGGTATGGTCAATGCGTCCAAACTTATTATACTTTCTAACATCGACGGAATTTATAATGGAAATCCGAAAGATAAAAGCAGCACCGTTATTCCACAAATCTCCTACGGTGACAAACAATTTACCCAATACGTTACATCCGAAAAATCAAATTTCGGAAGAGGGGGGATGATGACGAAATGTTCGATGGCTCATAAAGTTGCCGGTTTGGGAATTGCCGTACAAATCGCCAATGGAACGAAAGATGGAATTCTGCTTGATATCATTGATGGGAAGCCGATTGGTACCTCTTTCATTCCAAAGAAAACGACTTCCAACATCAAAAAGTGGGTTGCACACTCGGATGGTTTTGTAAAAGGAACTGTCTTCATTGATGCGGGCGCTGTACAGGCTCTTTTGTCTGATACTCCTACCAGTTTGTTGCCTGTTGGTGTTTTAAAGGTTGAAGGAGTTTTTGGAAAAGGTGATCTCATCCGTATTTGTGACAGATCCGGTAAGCAACTGGGTGTTGGAAAAGCGCAGTATAATTCCGACAAAGCAGAGGATCTCAAACGAAAGAAAAATCAGAAAGCATTAGTGCATTACGACTATTTGTTCTTAAATCATATATAATTCGGTTACGTTATGTCGAATCAGGAAAAATTTATTGCAGTCAAAAAAGCCGCCCGTCATCTAGCATCGCTGGAACAGGATACCATCAACCGGATACTTCTGGGACTGGCAGAGGCGGCCGAGTCAAATATTGATTATTTATTGACTGAAAATAAGAAGGATCTTGATCGCATGCCTTCCACGGATCCGCGTTATGATCGCCTGCAATTAACCGGTGAGCGTATCAAAGATATTGCACAGGAGATCCGGAATGTGGCTTCCCTTGAATCACCCTTGCAACGAGTACTTGAAGATCGCACGTTGCCCAATGGGCTTCATATTTCAAAAGTATCCGTTCCGCTGGGAGTGATTGGCATTATCTATGAATCCAGGCCCAATGTGACTTTTGATGTTTTTTCACTTTGTTTCAAAGCCGGTAATGCTTGTATTTTAAAGGGTGGGAGTGATGCTGAGTTTTCAAACAAAGCGATTGTGTCGTTGATTCATGGTGTGTTGGAACAAAATCAGATCGATCATAATAGTATTTTTTTACTGCCCCCTTCACGTGAAGCGGCTGCAGAATTGTTGAATGCATCGGGATTCGTGGATGTAATCATTCCGAGAGGTAGTCAGCAACTGATCGATTTTGTGCGAAAGAACGCACGCATTCCCGTTATTGAAACCGGTGCGGGGATCGTTCATGTATATTTCGATCAAAGCGGCGACCTTGAAAAGGGGAAGGCCATCATAACCAATTCAAAGACGAGACGCGTCAGTGTATGCAATGCATTGGATTGTTTACTGATTCATGAAGACCGCCTGAAGGACCTGCCTGCTTTAGTGCGTCCTTTAGCCGATAAGCAGGTTGTTTTATTTGTCGATGAGAAGGCGTATCAACAACTGCAAGATCAGTATCCGGCCGAACTGCTCCGTGTTGCAGTTCCTGAACATTATGGTACGGAGTTTCTCGATTATAAAATGGCTGTTAAAACGGTTGCTGATTTGAACGAAGCATTGGATCATATTGCACGTTTCAGTTCTATGCACAGTGAATGCATCGTTGCCGAAAATCCGGAGCAACAACAACGTTTTATACGGGAAGTAGATGCAGCAGTGGTCTACACAAATGTATCAACGGCGTTTACGGATGGAGCCCAGTTTGGCCTGGGAGCTGAAATCGGAATCAGTACGCAAAAATTACATGCCCGTGGACCCATGGCCCTTAGAGAAATTACAAGCTATAAATGGGTTGTTGCAGGTTCCGGTCAAATCCGATAAAGAAAACAGAGGAAAAGTTTTTGTAAACTAAAAAAATTAGTATATTGCACCAATAAAATTAGCAAATTATGGCAATGGCAAATCAAAACATGAAGTATTTGCGTAAGCAACATGGATTGACACAAGATGAATTTGCCCGCAAATTGGGAATTAAACGGTCTTTATTGGGTGCCTATGAAGAAGAACGGGCAGAACCGCGTTATGATGTGCTTGAAACCGTAAGTGATCTTTTTAAAGTTAGCATTGATGATTTATTGCGCAAGGACTTAGGCGAAACCAAGGGCAGTTATTTAGCAAAACGGCGTCAATTGAAAATGGCAGCCGAAAGCAATGTTGTTTATTTTGTGCCTGTAAAAGCCGCAGCCGGTTACCTGAACGGTTATGCCGATCCGGAGTTCCTCGATGAACTCAATACATTCACGTTGCCCATGTTAAGCAGCGGTACTTATCGGGCTTTTGAAATTATTGGGGATAGTATGCTGCCTACACCAAGTGGCAGTGTGATTGTTGGTGAAAAAGTAGATAGTCTTGAGGACGTAAAGAACAACCATGCTTACATCATACTCAGTAAAACAGAAGGAGTCGTTTACAAACGAATCGTCAAGAATAATCGTGCTAAAAATAAGCTTACGCTGGTAAGCGATAACCCGTCGTTTCAACCGTATCAAATTAATGCCGAAGATGTACTTGAGTTCTGGAGTGCTCAAATGGTTATCAGTAAAGTGAATCAAACACAGCGTTGGGATATGAATAACCTGGCTTCCTTAGTAACCAACTTACAAGATCAGGTCAACCACTTAAAAAAGAAAATGAATTAGATCGAACTTTGATTTCGTGACCGGATTTCACATCTTACAGATTGGTGAAATCCGGTTTTCTTTTTGTTTGGATTGTATCGGAGCAGCCGTTCTAATGGGTTACCCTTATTACCTGTTTAAGACTTGCCTTTAAAGGAGTATTTTATTGAGCGGAATGTTTTTTTTATGAACATAACGCTACTAACTTGTATGGAACTAACGTAAACTATTATTCTATGCTACAAATGATTTTATCCGACGACAGTATTATTTTCATTGCCATTCATGCTTTTCTTCTTGGTATTGTAATTGGTGTTGCTGTTACCAATCATGGCAAGAAAGCGCTTAAAAAGCAACTGCGTAATCTGGCAGAAGCATATGACCATGGAATTGATAAAAATTTCGTTTAGTATCCGGCATTTATTTGCATCAGTGGTTACGAAGTAAGATTGTAAATTTTTATTGCTGTACGGAATGTATTGCAATGCGCTTCTACAATCGTTTGAATTTTAGGTGAGTAACCTCCTCCCATTGCAACTACACAGGGTATTTGAAAGCGATGTGCCGTCTCAAAAACGATTTCATCTCTTTGTACACACCCCTCCATTGTTATCTTTAGTTTTCCGAATTTGTCAGTTTGCAACACATCTACCCCCGAGAGATAAAAGATGAAATCCGGCTTAATGCGTTCCATCAATCGCATCAGATGGTGTCTTAATAGACTTAAATAGGTATGGTCGTCGGTTCCGTCTTTTAAAGGGATATCCAGATCGCTTTTCTCTTTATGAAAAGGATAGTTGTGTTCTCCGTGCATACTAAAAGTGAAGACCCTTTGTTCCTGTTCAAAAATACGGGCGGTACCATTCCCCTGATGAACATCCAGATCAACGATCAGGATTTGCTTTGCTTTCTTTTGAGCCAGAAGAAGATTCGCTGCAACGGCAAAATCATTAAAAATGCAAAACCCTTCGCCGCGGTCTGCAAAAGCATGATGGGTTCCCCCCGCAACGTTAAAGGCGATACCCTTATCGAGTGCGGCGAAAGCACAATCAATCGTCCCCTGTGTAATGATCCGCTCACGTTCAATTAAAAGATCCGACAATTCAAATCCAATTTTTCGTTGTTCCCGTGGCGATAAGTTCAATTCGATCAATTGATACAAGTAATCCCGGGTGTGTGTTTTTAAGATGAATTCATCCGGACAAGCCCGGGGTCTATGCAATTGATGGTGTGTGATGGATCCTTCATGAATCAATTGTTCCGGAATCAATTCATACTTTAACATCGGAAAGCGATGATCCTCCGGTAGGGGGTGTTTATAAACGGGATCGTACGCAATGTATAATGGATCGGAGGGCATAATGGGACTTCTAATTTGAACACATTAACAGATCAGGTAAATTAAAAGTTGCTTTTAGAGAATGCTTTTTAATAACATGTTTTTTTGAATGGAAACCAAAGACTTCAACACAAGTTATCGTAGTGTCTGTTGATGGTATTGTTATAGCTTGTAAGATCCTTCAATACCAGAAGAGGTATACCTGGAAGGTTTTTTTATGAATGAAGCATTGATACAGAAATTCTTCGTTCACATCCAAGGTCTTGAAATGACATGATTTTTTTTAGGATTGAACGTGAATTATAAAATAGGTTTCAATATGAGATTAGAAATGAAACCCATTGCAAATGAAATTAGTCTAAGTTGTTCAATTTCGCTACGGAAAAGTGCCTTACTCCTTTGACTCCTGTTCTGAAGTTTCAGTTCCTGTTTCCGGAATGGTGGTTTTGTTTGCTTGACACCATTTACTGATCGCTGCAACTTCTTCAGTTGTAAGAACAGCATCTTTATGAATTAATGTATAACTCTTAAGAGGCATTTCTCCCTCCTTGATGACTTCCACAATTTCTTCAAGATACTCTTGTTGTTCGCTTGCAGGGTAAGAACCGAATTCGTTAAAATTGAGATGTTCTTTTCCTTCATCAATATGGCGTTGCAGCCAGATTCCTACAGGCTGCAGTGATGCATACCAGGGATAAGTTGTCTGATTGCTATGACAGTCATAACATGCTCTTTTTAACGCACCGGAAACAGTAGTGTTCATTGGATATAATTGACCGGCATCCTGTGGAAAAGGACCTTCGGCTTGATTGCGTTCCGGACGATAAAACTGAAGGAGAACCAGTACGGCAATAGCGGCATACAATATTTTTTTAAGCATAAAAGGGTTTTAAAAGTGTTTGGATTTCGAATAAATCTAAGGTGCCTTTTGACTTAAAGGTAGTTAAATAAAGATTTACATGGATGGCAAAACAAGAAAATTGAGGCGCAAGATGAAAGCGGAATGGATTTCTATTTTCGGATTTTTGTTGATCGTTTCTTGTAATCGAATGCTAAAGAAAAGGAACGATTAATGCATTCTGGAGACCAAACCGTTTTTTCGTTTTAATAAATAGATCTTCCTGTTTTCATAATAATCGGGCTTCCCGGTGACAGGATTGTAAACGGGTTTGAAATTGTATTCCGAAAACAAGAAAAAAGATTTATCATTCAGATTGCTGAACAGTTTATTTTCATATTTCAGCAAAAGGTTGGTAAAATACCAGGTCTGCTCAAAACCTTTATAGGCAAGATCAGAAGGTTTTCCTTCGGTTAATACCGTAAATTGGTTGGTAAACTGGCTCCATTTTGTTGTTCCGGTATTAAAAAAAGTGGTTGTATAATAAACGGAAAGGTCCTTCCATTGGGGCAACGTAAGATCTTTCATGGTTTCCCAGGTGGGCATACCCATCAATTCAATCGGATACCTTTTGCAGAGCGGGGCAACGGATTTAAGAAGTGTTTGAGCGAACTTTTCTTCAAGGGATCCAGCGATGATCAAATTCACACGTTGACTGTCGAGCTTGACTTCAATTTCCTGTGTATTGGCCGAATCTTTCAGCCAAATTGTTTGCCATCTAAGCAATTCTTTCCCGTTCCCGGCCTTGTTTTGTTTTTCAAAATAAGATGCCAGTTTATCTTCCTGAGCACCTTTTTTTCTGAAGTAAAGGATGTTAGAAGTGGGGAAGGTTCGCAGAATGTAATTGTAAAGGGCTTCGCAATGTGTAGGAAGCGTTGTATTTACAATGATCGTGAAAGGATTATTCGTAACACCTCCGTCATTTGGATAGGTGGAGGAAATAAACGGAATTCCGTGAAGCAGTGCTTGTTCTGCCAGTTGTTTGTAGTCGTTGCCGGCAACGGCTCCAATAATGAGGTCCAGCGAATCAAACGTGCGTGTAGTTTTTAAAAAGCTGATCGATTGCTTCTCCGATTTAACATCGAAAATATAATACTCAAGCGTGCCGTTGGTTTGTACAGAGTCCATGGCCATCATGGCGCCTTTGGTAAAATCAAGACCCGGCAAAATGTGACGGGGCATTTGTTTATCAAACCTGTAATCGCCTTTTGTAAAGGAAGAGTCCAGAAACAGACTACTGAAAATGCCAATCCTGAAACGTTTTGCTGATGGTTCTACCTGTGCAAAAGCAAAGTCGTGCAGGAGAACAAATAATAATATGGTGCTTAGTTTTTTCATTCCGGTTCATTCCTGGTCCGCTAATTATTCCCATTCAATTGTTGCAGGCGGCTTACTGCTGATATCGTACACAACCCGATTGATCCCTCTTACCTTGTTGATGATTTCATTTGATATGTGCGCCAGAAACTCGTAGGGGAGGTGAGCCCAGTCTGCGGTCATTCCATCAACAGATGTAACGGCCCTGAGGGCTAGTGTAAATTCGTATGTACGTTCATCACCCATGACTCCAACACTTTGTACCGGCAACAGGATCGCACCGGCCTGCCATACTTTGTCATAAAGTTGATGCGTTTTCAATCCTTGTATAAAAATAGCGTCTGCTCTTTGAAGCAGATCCACTTTCTCTTCAGTGATTTCACCTAAAATTCGAATGGCTAAACCGGGGCCCGGGAAGGGATGTCTGTTTAACAGATCGGAAGGTATACCCAGTTCTGCACCCACTTTTCGTACTTCATCTTTAAATAAGTAACGGAGAGGTTCTACCAATTCCAGTTTCATGGTTTCCGGAAGGCCACCCACATTGTGGTGTGATTTGATTGTTACCGAGGGGCCGTGAACAGAAATACTTTCGATCACATCCGGATAGATGGTGCCTTGTCCCAAAAGTTCGACACCCTCAATTTTATGTGCTTCCATATCAAAAACCTCGATAAAGGTTTTGCCAATGATTTTACGTTTTTCTTCAGGGTTGCTTTTCCCTGCTAATTTGGTATAAAAATGCTCGCGTGCATCGATTCCCTGCACATTCAAACCGATTTGATTGTACGTATCCAAAACTTGGCGGAATTCATCTTTTCTTAAAACGCCATTATCGACAAAGATTCCATACAAATTATTTCCGATGGCTCTATGTATCAGTGTTGCAGCAACGGTAGAATCAACACCGCCACTGAGTGCCATGATAACCTTTCGGTTACCGATTTGTTTTTTTAACGCCTCAACTGTTTCCTGTACAAAGGAAGCGGGAGTCCATTCTCCTTTGCAGCCACAGATATCCAGAAGGAAGTTTTTAATCATTGTTTTTCCCTCTGATGAGTGGTACACTTCCGGATGAAACTGAAATCCGTAGAGGGGATGTTTGGTTTTTCCGTTGGATCTGAAAGCGGCAACCGGAATGGAATCGGTTACTGCCATGATTTCAAATCCTTCGGGTAAGTCCAGAATACTGTCGCCATGGCTCATCCATACCTGAGAGGTATCACCAATCCCTTTGAGTAACACATCTTGCTGTTGCTTGTGTAACATCGCTCTTCCGTACTCCCTTTTTTCACTTTTTTCGACTCTGCCGCCAAATTGCTTGGCAGTAAGTTGTGCTCCATAGCAGACACCTAATACGGGGAATTGTCGTGTCAGCAATTCAACATCAACAAACGGAGCATTGGGATCGTTCACCGAAAAAGGGCTGCCCGATAAAATGATGCCTTTCAAAAATTCATCCGCAACCACAGGTTTGTGATAAGGAATGATTTCGCAGTAAACGTTACATTCTCTTACTGCGCGGGCGATCAATTGCGTATACTGAGAGCCGAAGTCAAGGATTAAAATCTTTTCTGTCATGGTGCGGCGAAGGTAACAAAAAAGGAAAGATCAGGAGGAGACGATTCCGGTATTTGCTATCTCAAACATACAAATGGGCCAGAGAAAAAGATCCGAAAACCGGTGAAGAGCTTTTCTGGTACCTGAACTATAGGTAAAGGATTGGATGACGTTCCATACAGTGGATCAACAAACGGGTGCTGCTTAGCAGGAGATGTATGAGTTGAGTTTATGCACAGAAGACTTCGTTTTGGGGATAACTTGATTTTTGGTGAAAAAAAATAAAAAAGATTTAAACTTAAATTGCACAGCGCAACCCGTTTTTAAAATCCAGTTACTCAGTTCGCTGCTTTTGTTAAACACAAATGATTCGGTACTTCATGAAGCTGGTATAAAATTCCGGTATTGCTTTTGAAAGTTTTTCTGAGAGACGCCCATGCGTCTCTTTTTTTTGAACACTACGCTTGATCTTGTTAAATCTGCGGGGAAATAAAAAACCCATCCAAAAGGATGGGTTTATATAAAAAAGAAATAAATCTAGTTCTTATCAAGCCAAAGTGTTCAATTTACGGGCAAGTTTGCTTTTTAAGTTTGCGGCTTTATTTTTATGAATAACTCCACGTTTTGCCAGTTTGTCGATCATTGAAGCTACATCAGGCATCTTTTCACTTGCTTCTTTAGCACCTTTTAATGCCTGCAGATCACGTATTGCATTACGCGTTGTTTTACCGTAGTAACGGTTGCGATCCCTGCGGGTTGCGCTTTGACGAACATCTTTTCTGGTAGCCTTATGATTTGCCATATACGTTTTTTTCGGACGGCAAAGGTAGGGTGACAATCCGTAAAATCCAAAATTAAAGCGAATAAAATCCTTAAAAAGGGGATGGGAGTGCTTAAAAGCCCCCTTTAGTAGCTCTTTTTCAATTTCAAAGCCTTTATTTTTTGGTAGGAAGACTCAATGCGATCGCGACTTATCTGTCCGGAAACGACCAGTCTTTTCAGGGTAGCATGAATTTGTCCCGGCTCATAATCCCGAACACCCCGGATGTTGTTGCTGAACAACAACAAGTCTACGCCGGCATGTATCGTTAAAAGAAGGGTTTGTTCAATGGAATATTGTTGGCTGATCGCTTTCATCATCAGGTCATCACTTAAAACAACGCCCCGGAAGCCTAAGCTGTCGCGTAACAGACCATTGATGATTTTGGAGGATAATGTAGCAGGAAGCAACGATGCGTCCAATTGACTGTTGATGACATGGGCTGTCATCACGGCATCGATCAGGTTGTTTTTTAATAACTCGGTATAGGGGATCAGTTCATTGGTTTGCCAAAATCTTGAAACATCTGCAACGCCCAAATGTGAATCATGGCGGGAATTTCCATGACCGGGGAAATGTTTGACGGCCGTGGTAATTCCAAAGTAGCGATGGCTTTTGATCACAATTCCCGCATGTTTTGCTATCTGGTAAGGGTCACTTGAAAAACAGCGTTCCCTTGCTCCTAAAACAGGACATTCGCTGTTCAGGACATCAAGTACCGGTGCAAAATTGAAATTGATTCCTAAACGGGAGAGTGTGAATCCGGTATTATCGGCATAGTACTTCGTTGTATCCTCGTTGTTCAGGGTCCCAAGCCATTGAGCCGAAGGCATGGGCGGAAAACCAAGTTCCGGTTTTAGTCGGTTAACAATTCCTCCTTCCTGATCGATTCCAATCCATAGTGGCAATGGGGCCGTTTTTTGAAAGGCGCAGGTCAAATTCCGGATACTTTCTGCCGTGTTAATGGAAGATAAATTCCGTCCGTAAAGAATCAGGTTGCCGATTTGGCCGGTTTGTACACATCGGTAAACCGCATCATTGGTATCAATTGCAGTTCCGTAGAATCCAAAGAGCAGCATTTGTCCGATTTTAAGATCCAGACTGTCCGGTTCCGAAACCGGAATTGAGTCCAGAATGCGCTCGCGGTTCAATCCCAGCATTATTGTTGTATTGCAGAGCAAAAAGCTACAGAGTGTAAGGAATCGTTTCATGTGTTCCGTTTGTTTTAAATAAAGCATCTACAGGAATTCAAAGCTGTTCTGCTTGAGATCGAATTTTTAGTAAGCATGATTCTTTTGAAAATTCCCCGAAGCCGAAAATTACTAAACACGTATCTGCTTTCGTGAAAAAGATCGAAAAAGTTCTGTGAAAGAATTTACAGGCTTGTTCCCCTTTCGTTAAAACAACCGATATTTGCACCACTTTTTAATTCAGGCAACGATTTTATAGCATATGAAGGATTTCCAGTACATCACCAACTCACATCCACAGTATATTGAAAGTTTGTATCAGGATTTTGTAAAAGACCCTTTGAGTGTTGATCCTGAATTGAAAAAATTCTTTGAGGGCTTTGATTTTGCTGTTCACACGCAAAAAAGCAATGGTTCGGCTACGCCCGAAAAATCTCAGGTATCGGGGGCTGCAGATGTTGACTGGATGAAGGAAATTAATGTGTACCGATTGATCTTGGGTTATCGTAACAAAGCTCATTTGATTGCAAATACCAATCCGATCCGCAAACGCAAAGATCGCGATGCCAATCTGGATATCCGTTTTTTTGATTTAACGGAATCTGACTTGAATCGTGCGTTTTATGCCGGACAGTTCATCGGACTTGGAAAAGCCACGTTGCAACAGATCATCGATCAGTTACAAAAGGTTTATGCATATCATGTAGGTATTGAGTTCAAATACATCGGTAAACAGGATCGGGTTGATTTTTTGATCCGTGAAATGGAACAGGAATTTTCCAAGTCCTTTCCTCTGGAAAAGAAAAGACGCATTCTGGAAAAACTCAATCAGGGTGTTCTCTTTGAAAAGTTTTTGCACACAAAATACATTGGTCAGAAAAGGTTTTCGTTGGAAGGCGGTGAAACTACAATCGCGGCTCTGGATGCAATCATCAATACGGCAGCAGACCACGATGTACAGGAAGTGGCCATTGGAATGGCACACCGCGGACGTTTGAATATTCTGGCAAACATCATGGGCAAAACCTATGAGCAGATCTTCAGTGAGTTTGAAGGAACGGCGAAGGTGGACCAAACCATGGGCAGCGGGGATGTGAAATACCATATGGGTTATGGAAGTGAGGTGCAAACCAGTTCAAACAAAACAATTCATTTAAAGCTACTGCCCAATCCGTCTCATCTCGAAGCGGTCAATCCGGTAGTGGTTGGTTTTGCACGGGCTAAAGCAGATGTTCTGTACAAGAGTGATTTTGATAAAATATTGCCGGTGTTGATTCATGGCGACGCCTCGATTGCCGGACAAGGAATTGTCTATGAGGTGTTGCAAATGAGCGGACTCGATGGCTATTATACAGGAGGTACGATTCATTTTGTCATCAACAATCAAATTGGATTTACAACCGACTTTGAGGATGCCCGAACTGCATTTTATTGCACATCGCTGGCTTCTATGGTACAGGCTCCGGTATTTCACGTAAATGGTGATGATGCCGAAGCTGTAGTGAAATGCGTGGAAATCGCAACCCGCTATCGCCAGCAATTCAACAGCGATGTTTTTATCGATATGGTCTGTTATCGTAAACATGGTCATAACGAAGGGGACGATCCAAAGTTTACGCAGCCGCACCTCTACGCATTAATCGAAAAACATCCCAATCCCAGAGAAGTCTATGCACAGTATCTTTTGAAGAACGGTACTGCCGATGCACAGGATCTGGCTAAGGAAATGGAAAAGAAATTCTGGAGTGATTTGCAGGAGCGTCTGGATAATGTTAAACAAAATCCTTTGCCCTATCATTATCAGCAACCGGAACTTGCCTGGAAGAGCTTGCGCAAGTCAAACGACAGCGATTTTATTCAATCGCCTGTAACTGCCGTTACCGAAACAGAATTTGAAACGATTTTTCAGGCATTGATGCGCTGGCCTGATCATTTCAAACCACTCAAAAAAGTGGAGAAAATCATTCAGGAAAAGATCAAACTGTACAACGAGCAGCAAAAAATTGACTGGGCAACCGGCGAATTGATGGCTTACGGAAGTTTGATGTTACAAGGGAAAGATGTACGAATGAGCGGTCAGGATGTACGCAGAGGGACCTTTTCGCACCGCCATGCCGTACTGCGTGATGAGATTACGGATGAAGCCTACAGCAGACTTGATGCTATAGAAGGAGCCGCAGGAACTTTCAGGATTTACAATTCCTTGTTAAGTGAATACGGGGTTCTTGGTTTTGAATACGGCTATGCAATGGCCAACCCCGATGCCTTGGTGATATGGGAAGCCCAATTTGGAGATTTTTGTAACGGTGCACAAACCATGATCGATCAATTTATTGCTGCCGGAGAACAGAAGTGGACCCGCATGAATGGGGTAACGATGTTGCTGCCACATGGTTACGAGGGGCAGGGGCCCGAACACAGCAGCGCAAGACTGGAGCGATTTTTACAACTCTGCGCGGAAAATAATATGGTCGTTACCAACATTACCACTGCCGCCAATTTTTTCCATGCGTTGCGCCGCCAACTAACCTGGCCGTTCCGGAAACCGCTTATCAACTTTTCGCCTAAAGCCAACTTGCGTCACATTGGTTCTTATTCAACCAAAGATGAATTTTTAAACGGAGGCTTTAAGGAGGTACTTGATGACGCATCGGTATCAGACCCCGCTGCCGTAAAAAAGGTCTTGTTCTGCAGTGGTAAAATGTATTTTGATCTCGAAGAACGTAAACGTAAAGATGCCAGAACAGATGTTGCATTGATTCGTTTAGAGCAGATCTATCCGCTCCCGGTACAACAATTGGAAGCATTGTTCCGTAAATACAGTCGGGCCGCCTGGTTCTGGGTACAGGAAGAACCTTTAAACATGGGTGCTGCCGGATTTATGCAATTGAACCTCAAAACTTTGCCATTTGGTGTGATCAGTCGCCAGGCGTCTGCCTCCACTGCAACCGGCTACAATAAAGTACACATTCAGGAACAAGAAGAAATCATTCAAACTGCTTTTGCCATATAACAATTAATTAAACGAAATACCAGCCAATTATGATTGATATAAAAGTACCTGCCGTTGGCGAATCGATCAGTGAAGTCACACTTTTAAAATGGACTAAGCCTGAAGGTTCCTGGGTTGAAAGGGATGAGGTTGTTGCGGAACTCGAAAGTGAAAAAGCTACATTTGAAATCAATGCCGAACAAGCAGGTGTTCTTAAATATGCTGCAAAAGAAGGTGACTCCTTGAAAATTGGAGATGTGGCCTGTCATATTGATGAAACGGCAGCAAGGCCGGAGGGTACTGTTGCAGAACCTGTTGCGACTGCAGTAACTCCCGTTCAGGAAGTGAGCGCGTCTCAGGCTCCGGTTACAACTGTTTCAAACGATGTAAAAGCAACTCCGGTTGCAGCAGCTATCATCGCAGATAAGAAAGTTGATATACAGTCTATAAAGCCTTCCGGTGTGAGTGGCAAAATCTTGAAGGATGATGTTTTACAGGCCTTGTCGAATCCCGGTAAAATAACATTCAACGGATCGGCATTAAATGAAAGGGCAGTTCGCCGTGAGCGCATGAGTAATTTGCGGAAAACTATCAGCCGTCGTCTGGTGGAGAGTAAAAATACAACGGCCATGCTCACCACCTTCAATGAGGTAGACATGACAAAAATCATGGAAGTACGGTCGAAATTTAAGGACAAGTTCAAGGAGCAACATGGAGTGAATCTCGGTTTCATGAGTTTCTTTGCGAAAGCCTGCGCTACTGCTTTGACCGAATGGCCTGCTGTAAATGCATACATTGATTCCGATGAAGTCGTGTACCATGATTATGCCGACATTTCAATTGCCGTATCTACTCCGCGTGGGTTAACTGTACCGGTTATGCGCAATGTTGAAAGCATGTCAATGGCCGATGTGGAAAAAACTGTAGTAGAACTGGCGGCTAAGGCAAGAGACAATAAATTAACAATGGAGGATTTGCAAGGCGGCACATTTACCATCACCAATGGCGGTGTGTTTGGCTCATTAATGAGCACGCCCATTATCAATTTACCTCAAAGCGCCATTTTAGGTATGCACAAAATACAGGAGCGCCCCATGGCCGTAAACGGACAAGTACTGATTCGTCCAATGATGTACCTGGCCTTGAGTTATGATCATAGAATCATCGATGGAAGAGAAAGTGTGGGTTTTTTAGTACGTGTAAAAGAATTGCTTGAAAATCCTGAACTGTTACTTTTCGGAAAAGATCCTGTCAGGACTTTATTAGGTGTTTAATTGTGGATGATTGATCATCCTTCTAATGAGGTCTTCCATACAACGTAGTTTCAAGAGCACTGTAAAAGGTGCTCTTTTTTGATTCAGATGGCGGAGTCTCTGATTGCATGATATTGTGTTTCTTTGCATAGATGAGTCGGTTTCATTCCTATTTACAATCTGCAGCAGCAATCGTATCTTCCTATACCTGCGAGGAACCGTTTTCATCGTATATCAAACAGTATTTTTCACGCTATAAAAAATTTGGCAGCAACGATCGTAAAACGATAACCCATCTTTGTTACTGTTATTTTCGAACCGGTCGTTCGCTAGATGTCTTGTCGGTTGAAGATCGTATTCTTTCAGCTTTATTCTTGTGTCAGCAAACATCACATCCTGTACTCCGTGCATTGAAGCCACAATGGGAGGAAGCGATCCATGCCTCTCCGGTTGTGAAGTTTGAGCAAATCGGACTCACTTATTCAGAAAAAACAATATTCCCATTCCCGGACCGGCTCTCCTGTGAGACTGATCGTGCACTGTTTGAAATCAGTCATTTGATTCAGCCCGACCTCTTTCTCCGTATCAGGCCCGGAAAAACAGATCAGGTGCGAAGTGATTTGCACAGGGCGGGAATCATGTTTCGGGAACTGGAGAAACAGGTCTTGGTATTGTCCAACTCCAGTAAAATTGATTCGGTACTTGCGATTGATCAAGATGTTGTTGTTCAGGATTACAGTTCACAGCGCATCGGTTCCTTGTTGCAATTGCTGATTGACAGGGCCGTACCAATCAATCATGTATGGGATTGTTGTGCTGCGAGTGGCGGGAAATCCATATTGGCTTATGACAAGCTAAAGGATATTCATTTAACCGTTTCGGATATTCGTTCTTCCATTCTTGTCAATCTGGACAAGCGCTTTAAACTAGCCGGGATCAAGAAGTATCATGCTTTTGTTGCCGATCTTTCAAACGAAAATGCGATCGATCTTTCTTTCACTAAACCGGATTTGATCTTGGCCGATGTGCCTTGCAGTGGTTCCGGAACATGGGGACGTACTCCCGAACAACTGACCTGTTTTCAGTCCGAACAAATTGACCGGTATGCATT
Source organism: Chitinophagaceae bacterium (assembly GCA_947456025.1). Lineage (GTDB taxonomy): Bacteria > Bacteroidota > Bacteroidia > Chitinophagales > Chitinophagaceae > Lacibacter. The sequence continues at coordinate 16,150 of CANGQQ010000007.1, forward strand.
GTTGCAAAAAAAGATTGTTTCGACTGCAAGTTCTTTTATAAAGCCGGGTGGATATTTACTCTATAGTACCTGCTCTGTTTTTCAAAAGGAGAATGAAGAAGTGGTATCCTATCTTGAAGACAGCCTTGGTTTTGAGGTCCTTCACAAGGAATTGTATAAAGGCTTTGAATGGAGAGCCGATTCCTTGTTTGGCGCATTGTTACGAAAACGAGTTGAAACGAACTGATTACCGGAGTACGATACGCTCAGTTCCAATGATACGAGCTTTGTGCTTTACCTTCAATGTGTAAATTCCTTTGGGCCAGTTTGCCCCGTCTATCGGAAGACGGAAATTAGAGACGGTCGCATAACTGTATGTTTTAAACAGGGCTCCGTTTGATTGGTAGACCTCAATTTCCAAATTCGTTGTAGGTGCGTCTTTTGTAAGGGCAATTGTAAAAGATTCCTGTGCAGGATTTGGGAATACCAATGTCAAACGGCCATTGCAATTTCTTGGCGACAGTACACGTCCGGCACAAATGAGTTCAGAAAAAAATGTTGTTGCACCGGTGTCAATCGTTTGACGAATACGGTAGTCAATGTACCCGGGTGGCGTGTTAGGCAATTGGTCTTCGAATTGATACTGGTGTTGTTCAAATTCATCGCCTGTACCTGGCACCACTGCAATCGTTTTAAAGTTGTTTTCACCGGGAAGCCTGCGTTCAATTGCATAGTGCATCGTTGCATTGTCTTTGCTTTTCCAATTCAAGGTGGTCACACATTCGGTACTGCTCAGTGTAAGGGTAGCCGTTTCCTGCAACAAAAGTGCAACGGCTTTTTTCATATCAGGAATACCAAATCCATATTGAGCTTCCGGTGAAGTATAGCGGTTGCCACTTTTTCGGATGGCCTCAAGAATTTGTCGGTTGTTGGTTTCCGGAAACAATTGCCAGAGACAGGTTGCTAATCCGGCAATGATCGGACAGGCAAAAGAGGTGCCGGTTCCTGATGAGAGTTCTCCGTTGGAAGAGGAAAGAACCGTTCCGATTCCAATTGCAAGCGCATCGGGTTTGATGCGTTTATCATAGGTTGGACCAAACGAGGATAAAGAGGCGATCGTACCTGTACCGTTAACAGCACCAACAGTTAAAACGCTGTCCGAATCGGCCGGTGCCAGCATGTACTTCCAAGAAGTGTTGCCTTCATTGCCTGCACTGTTTACAACCAGAATGCCTTTGCGAAAAGCCATATTGGCCATTTTTGTTATCAGGGTCGTTTGTCCGTCCAGTTGCTGATAAGAATGATTGTAGCTGTTGTTGTCAAATGTGCTGTAACCCAAGGAAGATGAAATAACATCTGTGCCACAGCTATCGGCAAATTCGGCTCCTATGCCCCAATAAAACTCTTCAATGGGGTATTCCGAATTCTCGTTTTCGGTGCGCAGTAAATAAAAAGAAGCATCCGGAGCAGCTCCAATAAACACGCCCGGAGTATGGGCGGCTACAATGGAAAGACAAAAGAGTCCATGTGCATTGTTTTCATTAACAAATGAATTGTTTGCAATGAAATCATAGGTTATCGCAATTCGATTGTTGTTAAGTGCATCTTCCAGAAAGCGATTGGACAAATACCCTTGATATCCGGCGTCCATAAATGCGATGGCCATGCCGGTTCCCGTTGCTCCAAGGCGGTGCAAAAACGTTCCGTTGTGCAAATTGATTTGTTGAAAGGAAGCACCATAGTTTAAGGGGGCCGACAAACTTTCAGTTCTACGGTGCGACAATAGGGGAGCATAGGGGATGACAGCCACTTTATTTTTGGGTTGCAATCGAAATGTTCCCGATCTGCGGAACGACCAGTCCACTGTTTTTTTGACAAATGGAAGTTGTTCGATTTCTGTTCGGAGCGAAGGATTGTTCGATTCAATTAAGATTGCATTGAGCCATTTTGAACGTCCCAGTATACGGGTGGGCCCTTGACTTAAAACAATATCAATGTATTGTTGATGTACCGGTAAGTCCAGGCTATCAACAGTAATGTTTTGTCGGGTTCTTCGATCTAATGCGCGGCTACTTAAAAAATCGGAAGGACGAGAAAAAGAATAAGATGTTTGGCCTTTATCGGTAAAATATACTAAAAAATTGGAGGTTGACTGTGCGGATAGTTCAATGAAACAAAAGTGGAATAAGAGGTAAAGTATAAAGACTTGTTTCATGATTCCTTTTGTCCGTTCTAACCATCAACACATTAGATTCCTTTTGGTTGTACCCGAAACATTAATTGTGATCAATGAGCCACATTTTTACGCCAAATCCAAGGCGAACAGGATCATACGTAATTACTTCATTGGGAGGTGTACCCGTTGTTTTTTGACGGGGCTGATTTTCCCAAAGTACATGTTCTCTGTATACAAGGCCAAGGTTTTTTGCGTATTTCTCAATTGAATATTCACGTGCGGCATAGACAGTGTTGGTAAGCATTGGAACGTTCACAGATTCGTCTGCTTGTAATACAGTCGTAACATTGGGATAACTGGTGCCTTCAATTGTTTCAGATCCATCTACCGTTTCGTAGGTGAAATCCCATTGGTTCATGTTGTCGTCAACACTCGTAGCATAAAGATCGGAATAGGGACGATCAGGTAAGAACGAATTGCCTTTCCAGGTAAAGCCTTGTACAACGGGTAACTGAATTTTAATAACACGTAAATTATTCTCAATAACTTCTACACGTTTATCCATGGGTACTACAATGTAGTTGCCATTGGAGATCCAGGGGCCTGATCCATTTACGTCGTTGATGTAGGTGTTGATCCTCCAGGCATCCCGGTTTAAATTGTCTTTGGTTTTCTCTTCAACAACGTGTTTTACCTGATAGCTTTTAATCACTTCGTTTTTTCCATTCTCAAATACAGTGGAATCCAGTCGGTAAATAAAATACTTGCCCACCATCTGGGGATAGAGTTCTGAAACCGAAAGTGTTTCAAAATTCTCCGTTTGTTTGGAACAACCGGAAAAAAGCAGGATAAATGAACTGATCGCAATCAGTTTTAGAAGCATCATGTTTTGAAAAGAGAATCTGTTCATTACAGCTAAATTAATAATTTTATTTCAAGAGATGCAATTGGTCATGATTTCGGCAGCGGCATTTGTTCGGTCCCGGTAATCAAATGGCCGGACGTTGTGCAATAAAATTGAGTCCGAAATAAAAGTAGTTGCGAAGAAACGGATTCTTCTTATAAATCTTTTTCTCGGATTCAATTCGTTGATCGTAGTTCTCTTTGTTGATCTGAAATGGCATAAAAAGGCGCAAATACTCAACGTCCCGGATGCTGAAATGCTTTTGTTCAAACTGTTTTTTCCATTCGGCCAGACTTCGGATGTTTTCGTTCCCCAGTAAAATAGTTTTTCCGATTTTTTCATCGTAGATCTCAATGATACGTTGGTTGCCTCTTTGTTTGAACAATTTTGCTCGTTGAATCAGATTGCTTCCGTTTTCCTCTACCGCAATAAGTTTTCCTCCGGGTTTCAGCGTTTTATAAAAAAGTTCGATTGCCCGATCCAGGGGTTCCAGATGATGAAGGGTGTCCTGTACGATACAAACATCTACACTCTGAACAGGTGGTTGTTGGTCAAAGAAATTTTCATGCGACCAGCTAAAGTTAGCTGCCGGACCAAATTGCGACCAGTATGAAATTCTTTTTGGAAGGGCCGCCTCATAAAATTCAAGTGTTGTCCCAAAAACATTGTGCCCTTTCAGGGCAAGAAAAAGAGCGGTTGTTCCATAACCGCAACCGCAATCGAAGATGTTTAATTTGTCGGTTCCAATGTGACGTTCAATATACTTCAGTCGTTCGATAAAGTAGGCTTTTCGGAAATAAAACGAACTCTTGTTGTTCAGAAACTTGTAATAGGCGTGTAAATGCGGACTCTCTTTCAATTCCAGCAAGAAGAGTTCAAAAAAGTCTTCAACACTCATTTGCAGGTTTTTGCCCAGTATTGGTTCTTGCCGTTTTTTAGTTTCCGCTCTATGAACATGTGCTGTACTCATTATAAACGCTAATAGAGATTGTAGGTCCTCAATTCCTTGTTTCGTTATCTCTTAGTATGATTCCTCCGCCGATCACATCGTTGCCTTCGTAGAATACAGCGCTTTGACCGGGAGCAATTCCTTTTGCATTCCCCATGAAGTGAACCTCTATGGATTGGTTCGATAAAGGATAAAGCTGAGCAAGCGTTCCTTCATCCCTGTATCGGATTTTTGTAAGCGCCTCCATTCCTGTTGGTATGGTGTCGTATTTAATGAGATTGAGTTTTCCAACCTGCATTTCTGTTTTTTTGAGATCCTCTTCTTCGCCTAAAACAACCGTGTTGGTTTCCGGATCAATGCTTGTTACGAAAACGGGCTTTCCAAATGTAATGTCTAGTCCCTTTCTTTGTCCGATGGTATAAAAGGGGTACCCTTTATGTGTTCCCAGTATTTTACCCGTTTTGTCCTTGAAATAGCCTCCGGCTACCTTTGTTTCCAGGTCGGGAACATTTCTTTTTAGAAAGCCTCTGTAATCGTTATCGGGTACAAAACAAATCTCATAGCTTTCGGCTTTTTTGGCTAATTCGGGGTATCCGAATTCGTGTGCCATTTGCCGGATTTCGGTCTTGTGGTAGCCTCCTAAAGGCAGCAGCGTTCTGCTAAGTAGATCTTGTTGCAGACCCCAAAGTACATAGCTCTGATCTTTGGTGGTGTCAATGCCTTTGCTGATGTAGTAGCGTTCGTTTTCATGGCGATTGATTTTGGCATAATGACCCGTTGCAATAAAATCACAATTCAATGCATCGGCTCTTTTCAGTAAAGCTCTCCATTTAATGTGTGTATTGCAGAGTACACAAGGGTTGGGCGTGCGCCCGTTCAGGTATTCATCCACGAAATTTTGAATGACAAAATCGCCGAATTCGTCGCGTATATCAAGAATGTAATGGGGGAATCCATGTTGCACGGCGGCTGCTCGGGCATCATTAAAACTATCAAGATTGCAGCAGCCGGTTTCTTTTTTCCCTTTTGCGCCGGTTCCACTGGATGCATAATCCCAGGTTTTCATGGTAATGCCCACTACTTCATATCCTTCGTGGTGTAACATGAGCGCTGCAACTGTACTGTCAATTCCGCCACTCATTGCGACCAACACTTTTCCTTTTTGGCTCATGTGCTTTGATTAAAAGGTCAAATTTACGTGAATTGATTGAAGCGTATCGTATTAGGGGAAGCGAACAAGGTTGTATGCATGACCTTTTAACAATGTGCATAAACTTTTTGTTTTTTCGTACGTGCCAATATTCTAAAAAAATGTACTTTACAGGTTCATTTCAAAACAGCGATAAATCAAAAAAGCATGATTAAGTTACAAGTAATCGGAAATCTCGGAAAGGATTGTGTAGTGAACACTGTTAATGGAAAAACGGTCATGAATTTTACCGTGGCCCACACAGAAAAGTTTAAAGACAGCAGCGGCAACCAGCGCGAAAAAACCATTTGGGTGGAATGTTCTTATTGGAGCGATCGCACCGGGGTGGCTCCTTATCTTAAAAAAGGCACACAGGTTTATGTAGAAGGTGCTCCCGAAGTGCGTACGTATACAACACAGGATGGCAAATCGGGTGCCTCTTTGTCCATTCGTGTAGCTTCGATCCAGTTGTTGGGCGGTCGTGCTGCTGAGGGTGGATCGGCGCCTGCGCAGAATTACGGAGCCCCTGTTTCACAATTTCAAAATGAAGGACCCTCTGCTTCAAGTGAAATAGCAGATGATCTTCCTTTTTAATTAAAAATCAAAAAGTTAAAAGCCCCGCACGGGGCTTTTTTTATAAGAACCCCTCATCGGCAAAACTCAGAAATCCTTCATCGCTTACGATGATATGATCAAGTAACTGGATGTCGAAAAGTTTTGCTGCTTCTTTGATTTTCTGTGTGAGTAGTTTGTCGGCCTGACTGGGATTCAGGTTCCCGGAAGGATGGTTGTGGCAGAGTATCAGATGAACAGCATTGTGGATCAGCGCTTTTTTGAAAATGACTCTGGGATCGGCAACGGTTCCGGTAATACCACCTTCACTAATGGTTTCCCAATGGATGATTTTATTGGAACGGTTCAGGTACACAACCGCAAAAACTTCTCGTGTCCGGTCTTTCAAATGAGCTTGTAGAAAGCCCGCAACATCGCTGCTGTTTTTGACAATTGTTTTTTGAGCAACTCCTGCCTGACGTCTTCGGCCCAGTTCCAGCGCTGCTGCGATCGTTACAGCCCTTGCGGGTCCGATGCCTTTGATGTCCATCAGATCCGAAACATTCAGTTTGCCCAAATCCGAAAGATTGTTTTTGCATCGTGACAATAAAGACTGTGCAACTTCCAGAGCGGATTGATGTTGCGTTCCGGAACCGATCAGTATGGCAATGAGTTCAGAATTGCTTAGGCTTTCGGTGCCTTTCAGTAATAGTTTTTCGCGCGGGCGTTCGTCTTCAGCCCACTCCTTGATGGATTTTCGGTTAGCTTGCATGATTCAAAATAAATTCATAAATTGGAATATCCAAAAATCCTGAAAAGCAAAAACCATGCGTATTGTTAATTTTCGCACCGACCGAATCATCAGGTCTTTTATCGTTTCCTTTTTTGTTTACAGTAATTTTCTGTTTTCGCTCTTTTTTGTGGCTTTGTTACTATGGAATCTTACAGTTCATAAAACGGAAAAACATCAATTCGCTGAACAGTCAAAATCTCTCCGTTCAGCTACCTCCGGATTGAGAGTGGTGGCACAGGTTCCTTAAATCTGAATGGGATGTTGAAAAAGCAGGGCTTTCTTTTCTGTTTAGAATGGTTGAAGACTTATCTTCGCCGCAAATTTTCAATCCCCTTTCAAACTGCTTAAGATGAATCACTCTGCTAAAATCTTTTCGGGTACTTCTTCCATGTATCTGGCTGAGAAAATTGCTCAAAAATTTGGAATACCGCTTGGTAATTGTATCACACAGCGTTTCAGTGATGGGGAGATTCAACCCATGTTTCAGGAAAGTATCAGAGGAGATATTGTTTTTTTGGTTCAAAGCACGTTTTCGCCTGCCGATAATATTCTGGAATTGTTGTTGATGATTGATGCTGCTAAACGCGCATCTGCTTATAAAGTCATTCCCGTTATTCCCTATTATGGTTATGCCCGTCAGGATCGGAAAGATAAACCCCGGGTTGCAATCGGTTCAAAATTGATTGCCAATATGTTAGAGGCTGCGGGTGCCGATAGAATCATCACCATGGACTTGCATGCAGCTCAAATTCAGGGCTATTTTGATATTCCGGTCGATCATCTGGAGTCGTCCTCAATTTTTATCCCTTACATTGAAAGTCTGAAGCTTGAAAACCTTACCTTTGCGGCCCCCGATGTGGGAAGTGCAAACCGGATTCGTGAAATAGCAAGTTATTTTGAGGCAGAAATGGTGATTTGCGATAAGCATCGTAAGCGTGCCAACGAAATAGCAAGCATGGTGGTAATAGGGGATGTGACAGACAGGGATGTTGTTTTGATCGATGATATCTGTGATACCGGTGGAACCTTGGTGAAATCGGCAGCTCTTTTAAAGGAAAAAGGTGCGAGAAGCGTAAGGGCGCTCATCACACATCCGGTTTTGAGCGGTAAAGCTTACGAAAACATCAACAACAGTGTTCTGGAAGAATTGGTGGTTTGTGATACTATTCCTTTAAAACAGGAAAGCTCCAAAATCAAAATTCTAAGCGTTGCGGATTTGTTTGCTGTTGCACTCAGAAATGCATTTGAAAACAAGAGTATCACGAGTTTGTTTATGCATTCCAACAAACGCAAGGAAATTAACTAGTAAATTTTAAAACCAAATAAAAATGAAATCAATTACAATTGAGGGTCACTTGAGGACCGAAAACGGGAAAAAAGCCGCCCGTCAACTTCGCTCTCAGGAAATGGTGCCTGGTGTAATTTACGGAGGCTCTTCCGAAATTAACTTCTACGCATCTGCAAAAGCATTCAAAACACTGGTTTACACGCCTGAGTTCCAGACTGCGAATGTAACGGTAAACGGAAAAACGTATAACTGCATTCTGAAAGATTTACAGTTCGATAAAGTTTCTGATGCATTAACGCATGTGGATTTACTGGAGTTGGTGGAAGACAAGAAAGTTATTGCAACCATTCCTTTGAAATTTACAGGAGCTGCTGCCGGTGTAAAAGCAGGCGGAAAGTTGATCACAAAAATCAAAGCGTTGAAGGTTAAAACCCTTCCTAAATATTTGAAAGAAGCCATTGAAGTGGACCTGACTCCGCTGGAACTGAATGGCAACATCAGAGTGGAAGACGTAAAGGTTGATCATTACGAAATTATGAACTCACCCCGTATTCCGATTGCTTCAGTGGTAATGACGCGTCAGTTGAAACAAGAGGAAGCAGCTACTCCGGCGAAAAAATAATCAAACTGAAATTCATTTCACAAATCCCCCTTTTGATAAGGGGGATTTTTTTAATTTGTAGATTCCTTGAAATCGAAATTCTTTTTCGGGGAATTAAGTACTAAAAACGGACAGGATGAAGTTTCTGATTGTTGGACTTGGAAATATAGGAGACGAATATGCGCATACCCGTCATAACATCGGTTTCGACGTGGTACAGGCTTTTATTCAGCAACATGGTGGAAGTTGGCGAACAGACCGACTTGCCTCCGTTGCTGAAGTGAAATTCAAAGGCAGAACTGTCATTTGCATCCAGCCCACGACGTATATGAATTTGAGTGGTAAGGCCCTGAAGTACTGGATGGATAAAGAAAAAATTACCTTAGACCATGTGCTGGTGATCGTGGATGAATTGGCGCTTCCTTTGAATAAACTTCGTTTGAGGCCATCAGGGAGCCATGCCGGACATAATGGGTTGAAAAACATTGAGGACCTTTTACTTACCAATGCATACCCCCGATTGCGCTTCGGGATTGGTAACGATTATCCAAAAGGGAAGCAGGTTGATTTTGTATTGGGAAAATGGAGTGTGGCCGAATTACCCGTTGTTAAACGAAAAATCGAAGTTTCCGTGGAATTGATAGAAACATTCATCTTCTCAGGAATTGAAAAGGCGATGAATCACTATAACAAATTGGAAATAAACATATGATTTTTTCATTTCCGATGATTAACTTCGTATTTCAACCTTCTGGGAAGGAAACGAATCCTGTGCTCCGATTGAAACAAAGCTTATCCTTTTACCAAAATTAACAGGAACGATGAAAATCTTTTGTGTAGGTCGTAATTATGCCGAACATGCTGCTGAACTCGGGAATGATATCCCCGATGAACCTGTGCTTTTCATGAAGCCCAAAAGTGCTTTGTTACAGCCTCACATGCCTTTTTATTACCCTGAGTTTACGAATGAACTGCATTATGAAGTTGAATTGGTTTTACGCATCTCCAAAAATGGTAAATACATTCAGGAACGGCATGCTTCCAAATATTATAACGCCATAACTGTTGGAATTGATTTTACCGCCCGCGACTTGCAAAACGATTTAAAAGAAAAAGGGTTGCCATGGGAAAAAGCAAAAGCTTGGGACAATTCGGCAGCAGTCGGTAAGTTCATTGACTTCAATCCGTTGGCACAAAAAGACGAAATGAATTTCAAACTGCTTAAAAATAAGGAGTTGGTTCAAAGTGGTCATACCGGACAAATGATTTTCAATTTCAATCAGATCATAGCGAATATCTCACAGTATTTCTCGCTCAATATCGGCGATCTCGTCTTCACCGGTACCCCCAAAGGTGTGGGAGAATGTGTTGTTGGCGATGAACTGGAAGCCTTTCTGGAAGACCAGAGTTTACTTCAGGTTGAAGTAAAATAATTTTAAATCCTTCTTTAATCCTTCAATTTTTATTGATTTTATCAGTTTGAATTTTGCATTTTTCTTTCATTTAAAGGTATACCCTTATACGCGTTTCAGTTTAAGCCGTAATCTTCAATCATTCTGATATAGAACTTGTTACCGTCGTTGGAATCATCTAATTTTCAATTATAGAACCTCTCAAAACGTAAGCAAATTTTGTTAGGTTCTGCATTTCGGATATCCTTTTGAGCTGGTAAACAGCTTTTAAAAACTAAACGTAAAATGAAAAGCCTTCTGACAACCAAGTTGCATCATGCATCTGGAAGAAAGGAATCAGGTACAATTGTTACCGAGCAAATGTCCCGTCTTTATAATCCAATCGATATCAAAAAGAACCATTTCGTATTTCATTTTTTTATTGCCGTTTGTTTCTTGTTGTTTTCAGTGACGTCAAACGGTCAGGGAACTGCACAAGTCACGGCATCCGGCCCTTTAACCTTTTGTCAGGGGAATACGCTTGTTTTAACGGCAACAAATATCAATCCGTCTGCCACATTGCAATGGACCAAAAACGGTTCTCCTATTTCAGGATCTGTATCCGATACGTTGAAGGTGACCCAATCCGGAACCTATAATGTTGAGGTGACCCAATTGGGTAGTACAACTACATTGAATGATGTTGTGGTAACCGTGAATCCTAAGCCCAATTTAAGATTGAATGGTACCGGCGCAACCACCATTAAGGGACAGCCTTATTTTAAAGTGTGTGCATCCTCAGCTCAATCCTTTACTTTCACCAATTCATCATCTACCGCTTTTCTTAATACACGTTACGTCATACGCTGGGGTGATGGTACTCCTGATTATAATGCTACAAGTTTTACAACTCCAATTACTCATACTTATCCGGTAGGTGTTCGACAAATGACGTACATCGTATATACTGCTAATTGTGTTGACAGTATGGTGTACAATGTGTTTGTAGGAAACATTCCCGCCGGTGGATTGGTGGGAGTAGGAGGCTCTACAATTTGTTCCGGAGAAGAGCAAAAATTTGTAATTGCCGGTACGGAAAACAATCCCATCGGCACCATGTATATCCTGTACTATAATGATGGCAGTAAACGGGATACTTTTTTTCATCCTGCACCCGATACAGTAAGTCATACGTTTGACTCCAGCAGTTGTGGATATACAAGTTCCAATGGGATTCAAAGTTTTTCCAATTCCTATGGAGCGTTTTTAACGATTACCAATCCTTGTGGTGTTGCCGGCGGATCGATACTGCCAATTTATGTTTCAGATAAGCCCAAGGTTGAATTCATCTTCAATCCCGGTGATACCGTTTGTGTAAACACTCCCGTGAATATTACCAACACAAGACCTTTTAGCCGGAATGTAGAAAACGGGACCTGTACGCCCATTAAATATATATGGAGGGTTCGATCACTTACACCAGGGGGGACCTGGGCAATTACCAGCGGAACATTAGGACAGGATTTCGGGTCCAATGATCCGAATATTTGGCTTACAGGCTCACAGATAGTAGGGGTGCGATTTACGAAAACAGGTACTTATTCTGTGAAACTTGTCATGATCAACAATACACTTTGTGGTGCAGATAGTCTTGAAAAAATTATTTGTGTGAACCCGGTTCCGGATGCAGCTTATACAATTGATCGGACCACCGGTTGTGCACCTTTGACGGTATCGGCTTCGGGAACTACGAATACGCCTGTATGTGGCACCAATCGGTTTAACTGGACAATAGTATATACTCCCATTACCGGTTGTACGCCTAATACAGCATCGTATGAATTTGTAAATGGAACATCTTTATCATCATCGGCACCTCAACTTGAATTTCGGAATCCGGGGACCTATAAATTAATCTTGCAAACATTTGCTCCCGGAAATTTCTGTTCGTCTGCTTTGATAGAAAAAGAAATTATCGTCAAGGGGAAACCCGTTGTTCAACTTCAAGCACCTTCTGATATTTGTAAAAACGCTACCATAAACCCTACTGCTCAGGTTTCTTGTTACACAGATGCGGCTACCTACAATTGGAATTTTGAATCCGGAAGTCCGGCATCCAGTGTATCTGCAATACCCGGATCAGTTTCTTATTCTGTAGCCGGTACGTATTCCATTAACCTGGATGTGACCAATGAATGTGGTACTACCGCTGTTGTTCAGCCGATAACAGTAAAGCCTGTTCCTGATGTCAATCGTCCTTCAAATATTACAGTATGTTCAGGAGCAAGTGTTGGGCCTATCCAATTCACTGGTAGTTTGGCTAATACGGTTTTCAACTGGACCAACAGTCAACCATCAATCGGTTTAGCTGCAACGGGTACAGGTACAATTAATACATTTAATGCAGTAAATAATGGCAGTGTTCCTGTTACCGCAACTATTACGGTCACACCTGCATTAAACGGTTGCGGAGCCGGTGCCAGCCAAACATTTACGATTACGGTCAATCCGCTCCCTTCTGCACCCGGTGTTTCCAATTTGCAACTTTGCAGGGAAGCGCCTTCAAACGCTTTGACGGCTACAGCATCCAATGGTCATACTCTTATTTGGTATGAAACAGCCAGCGGATCTGCAACTTATCCTCAAGCTCCGGTGCCTTCAACGAACACTGTTGGGACAACAACTTATTATGTAAGTCAGAAATCAGATGCAACGTCTTGTGAAAGTATTCGTTCTTCAATTGTTGTAACCATTTTGCCTAAAGCCGATCTGTCAGATTCTGTAATCACGATTTGCAGTGGTGAGGTTTTTAGTTTTGTTCCTGTAGGAGCACCCTCCGGTACAAAATACAATTGGAGTGCGCCTCAGGTATCTGGCGGATTAACAGGAGGGAGCGCCGGGTCATTAAAATCACTGGTTGATGGCAATTTAACCAATACCACTTCCAGTGTTCAAACTGCAACATATACCGTTACTCCGGTTACAGGAAGTTGTTCCGGTGCAACGTTTCAATTGAAAGTTCTTGTTCAACCGAAGCCTGTCATAACTGCAAAATCCAGAGCAATTTGTAGTGGAGAGACTTTTACAGTTGCTCCGGTTGATGGACAATCTTCGGATTTAGTACCGGTTGTTACAACGTACACTTGGAGTAATCCGGTTGTGACTCCTTCAGGAGCAGTTACCGGTGTTTTGGCACAGCCTAATCCTCAAGCAGAGATTTCACAAATGCTTTTGAATATTACCAATGCACCTGCAACAGTAACTTATACGGTAACACCGCGTTCATTGATCAATGGAACAGTATGTACAGGATTGCCTTTTACAGTTTCAGTTACGGTGAATCCCAAGCCGTTAATTCCTTCCCAAACAGTGACGATTTGCAGCAGAAGTTCTTTCAATGTTACACCAACAAATAATTTGCCAAATACAAATGTTCCCTCCGGTACACGTTATACCTGGACAGAACCGGTGGTGACTCCTGCAGGTGCTGTAACCGGTAGTTCGGAACAGTTAAATCCGCAAACTTCCATCAGTCAGGCATTGACGAATGCAACAGCTTCTACAGCAATTGTTACGTACACTGTTACGCCAATCAGTGCAGATGGTTCCGGTTGTGTTGGTGATCCTTTTTTAATTAATGTATTTGTCAATCCGCAACCCGGTATTGTTGATCAGGAAACAACAATTTGTAGTGGAGAGATTTTTAGTGTGGTTCCTGCAGGAACACCTGTGAATACGACGTACACATGGGGGATGCCCGTGAGTGATCCGGTGGGTGCAATTACTGGGGGGACTGCCCAATCCATTCCTCAAATTGCCATCAGTCAGCGTTTAACCAATACCACCAATAAACCGGCGACTATGATTTACACAATTCTGCCTGCTTTAGGTACGTCTTGTGCCAATGCCGGCTTTCTGGTAAAGGTGACCGTGAATCCCAAACCGGTCATCCCGGATCAGTCGGTTACGGTGTGTAATAATGAAAGTGTCAATGTAGTTCCATCTGCTCAGCAAACCGGAACAATCATTCCCGCAAATACAACGTATAGTTGGGGAACTCCTGTTATTTCTCCATCAGGTGCAGTCACCGGTTTTTCAGCCGAAGCAAATCCGCAGCCTGCATTGATTCAAACTCTAACCAACCTTACAAATGCTCCTGCCATTGTCACTTACACTGTTACACCTTATTCCGGTGAAAATGGAAATTGCGTTGGTACTCCTTTTAAAGTAGCTGTTACCGTCAATCCGGATGCAAAGGCAATTTTGAATTTCAATACCAATTATGGTTGTCAACCTTATGCATTACAAATGGTAAACGGATCACCCGCATCCGCCAGCAGTGCGTTCAATTGGTATGTCAATGATAATTTTATTGGAACAGGATCTCCATTTCCCGGTTATACAATTGCTGCCACTAATGACAGTGTGACTGTTAAAATGGTCGCTCTGAGTAAGTTTGGATGTAAACAGGATAGTGTTGTTCAAAAGTTTTATACACGTCCGCAACCTCAGGCAATATTTACAAAGAATCGTGATACCATTTGTGGTCCGGCAAGCATCACGATCACCAATACTTCACCCTTTTATACGGGAATGAATTATCGTTGGGATTTTGGTGACGGTCAAACCTCAACACAGTATCAGCCGGGTGCTGTTGTATTTCAGCCGGCCGTTTCTTTTGGCGACACATCGTATACTATCAAGTTGTCTGTTTTCAATGCATGCGACACTGTTGAGTATACACAAAAAATTGTTGTACGTTCCAAACCCAATGCGGCGTTTACTTCCAATCGTTCATTTGGTTGTTCTCCTCTGAAAGTTGTATTTACGAACACGTCATCCGGATTGGGGAATACCTATGTATGGGATTTTGGAGACCAGGTTCAAGTGCCGGCAACTGCAAAAGATACGATCAGTCATATTTACAGCACGGGTTCAATTGGAACATTTAATGTTCGACTGATTGCAAACAATCATTGTGGTTATGATACTGCCGTTTTTCCATTGATAGTTCGTCCGAATCAAATTCGTTTGGATTTTGATATAGACGGAAATCAGAAAAGAGGTTGTGCATCTCATACAATTCGTATCATCAATAAATCAACCGGTGCAACTTCCTATAAATGGGATATGGGTGATGGAACGATTCTGTTTACGACGCCGGCCAATGATACATTGAACTATACCTATACGACTCCGGGTGTGTATCCTGTTTATTTATTTGCAAGTAATGGTTGTTCAGACACTTCTGCCTTTATCTCCGATATTGAAGTGTTCGGTAAACCCTCTGCCGCTTTTACAGCCGATAAATACAACGCATGTATTGGCGATAGCATACAGTTTTCGAATCAATCGGTAAATGCTTCTTCCTATTTGTGGAATTTCGGCAATAATGCGACATCGGCAACAATAAGTCCTAAATATGCATACGTCAGTCCCGGCACCTATCAGGTTGCTTTGGTAGCCTATAAAAATTACGGGCAGGGTGTTGTATGTGTTGATACTATAAAACGTCCTGTGGTAATCAATGATACGTTGCCACTTGCATTCGGTGTAAGTGCTGCAACAGGCAACTGTACGCCGTTTAAAGTAACTTTCAAAAACACGTTCAAGCCCTATGCATTTTTGCAGTGGGATTTTGGCGACGGAGTTCAATCTTCGGGAGATTCAGTTGTTCATACATATACCAGGAATGGATCATATACCGTTCGTTTGACCATACGTTCTGCAGGTGGTTGTGTGTACACGGGTACAAGGATCATTACAGTTGCTGCTCCTGAGGGAACAGTCAACATTCCGTCGGGTTTTCAGTGTCTTGAAAATAAAATCCGGTTTGAAGCAACAGCATTTAATACCGATTCCATTGTGTGGAATTTTGGAGATGGAATTGTATTGAAAACAACCGATCGTGTCGTATATCATCAATATACAGCTCCCGGTTTGTATGTACCTAAAATCAGTTTTCTTTCTGCATCAGGTTGCCTGTTCCCGGTTCCGGATAAGGATACCATTCGTATTGAAGCAGTGCTTGCTGGATTCCGTTCGGTGCAGCAAAATTATTGTGGATATACCGATGTGCTTTTTTATGATACATCGAAATTGACATATGGAGGAGCGCTTGTCAAATGGAACTTTGGAGATGGGCAATCCGGTGTAGGGGCTTCCATTACACATCGTTATGCGTCTGCCGGCGTGTATCCGATACAGATGATTGTTACCGGAATTGCCGGTTGTGCAGATACAATTCAGCGATTACTTCCTGTAACGGTTCATTCCATTCCGGATGCTGCCATTGAAGGAAGTGTAAATGCATGTACGGTTTTGCCTTCTGTTTACAATGCAAATGTAAACGCCACAGACAGCATTTCGTTTTATCGCTGGATCCTTTCCAACGGCGTTAGTGCAAATACTTCCTCTTTTGTTTATCCGTTCAATACTCCGGGAACTTACGAATTAACGTTGATCGCAGGTACAAAATTTGGCTGTTACGATACGGTAAAAAATACTATTTACGTACAACAGTCTCCTTCAGTTTCAGTTTCACAAGATGCAACACTTTGTAAAGGAAAGTCCATTGTGCTCAATGCCAATGGTGCTGTATCTTATACCTGGTATCCTGTTGAGGGTCTGAGTTGTACCACCTGTTCATCGGTGTTGGCAAGTCCGGCAACCAGTACCCCATACGTAGTGAAAGGGATTGGTGCCAACGGATGTCCCGGTTATGATACGGTCCGCCTGACGGTTATTCAACCTTTGAAATTGGAAGTGAGTAAAAGTGATAGTATCTGTATCGGTTCATCGATTCAACTTTCAGCATCCGGTGCCACATCTTATCGGTGGTCGCCTGCAACCGGACTTTCAGGGACAATGATTAGTAATCCGATTGCTACACCGGTCGTAACCACAAAATATCGTGTTGTAGGCTTTGATGCAAACAGCTGTTTTACAGATACGGCATACATTACTGTTGGTGTAGGAAAGAAACCGACATTGTCACTGGGGCCTGATCAGGTTCTTGCAACAGGTACTCCTTTTGCATTGAATCCGGTTTACACGGAAGGACCCATGCGAACCTGGAAGTGGACTCCCGAGACTGATTTAAGTTGTGCCGATTGCTCCAATCCCATTGCAACCATTAAAAACGATATCAGTTATAAGGTGCAAGCTACAACAGTCTTTGGGTGTACCGTTTCTGATACTATTAATATCAAGGTGTTTTGCACTAATGCCCAGGTATTTATTGCCAATGCCTTTACACCGGACGGAGATGGCATCAATGATGTATTGATGGTTCAATCCAGAGGTATTAAAGCGGTTAAATATTTCCGCATCTTTAATCGTTGGGGCGAGTTGATTTTTGAAAAATACAATGTGCAGCCCAACGATCCGTCCTATGGTTGGGATGGAAAAGTACGCGGTATTGCAAGTGCTCCTGCTGTATTTGTCTACACAGCTGAAGTTGTTTGTGAAAATGGATCATCTTACACGTATAAAGGGAATGTATCGTTGATACGGTAACGCATAAATTAATTCTGATAAACCTGAATCTGAAACTAAAAATCCATCCAATGAAAAAGCAATTATTACTCATTTTTATTTTGTTGCTCACCCGGTTTGCCGGCGAAGCACAGGATATCAATTTCTCCCAGTTTTATGAAACGCCCATGTTACGCAATCCTGCGCTGGCCGGTATTTTTGTTGGAGATATTCGTGTAACATCTGCATTTCGTTCACAATGGCAACAGGTAACAACGCCGTATCAAACATCTGCATTGGGTGTGGAAACCAAGTTTTCCGTAAGTGAATATTCCAATGA